>JBCDEN010000284.1:0-5906 GCA_039179715.1 Pseudomonadota bacterium | reverse complement strand
TTCTTGCGCGGATTGCGCGCATCTCAATCTCGGATAACTCACATGCAGATCGGATTCGTCCGTGCCGCCCTTGTGCTTGGGCTGCTGGCAGCCGTCGGCCCGTTTGCCATTGACCTGTACCTGCCCGCAACGCCCCAGATCGTGCGCGATCTGAGGACCGACGACGCGGGCGCGCACATGACGTTCACCGTCTATTTCATCGCCTTCGGGCTGGCGCAGCTCATCTACGGCCCGATCGCGGACTGGATGGGCCGCCGGCCGCCGATCTTCATCGGACTGACGGTCTTTATCGCCGGATCGGTCATCTGCGCGATGGCAACGGACATTACAATGCTCACGCTCGGGCGTTTCGTGCAGGCCCTGGGAGCGGCAGCGCCCATGGTAATCGTGCGCGCGGTCGTGCGGGATCTTCACACGGGCACGGAAGCAACACGGCTGATGGCGCTGGTCATGCTGGTGATCAGCATTTCCCCGCTTCTGGCACCTTTGACCGGAAGCATGATCATTTCCGTGGCAAGCTGGCGCATGATCTTCGGCGCGCTTGCTCTGATCGCGCTCGCTGCAATGATTTTAACCGCCCTGCGCCTTCCCGAGACGCTGCCGCAGGACCGGCGGGTGCCCGTCAAACCGTCGGTTCTCCTGCGCAGCTCCATCTTCCTGATGAAAGACTTCAGGTTCATGGGACTGACGATGATCGGCGGCTTCGCGCTGTCTAGCTTCTTCGTCTTCATCGCCTCCGCGCCCCTGGTCTACATGACGCAATATGGGCTCTCGCCGACCGAGTTCTCTCTTGTCTTCGCGGTCAATGCCGTGGGCTTCTTTGCCGCGTCCCAGTTCGCCGCCGGCCTGGGCCAGAAATACGGAATGGGCCGTGTTGCCTTCTGGGCCGTCTGCGGCTTTGCTCTTGCAACATCGACCCTCTTTGCACTCGTCTGGTTCGGCTTTGATGATCTTCCGGTGCTGATGGCGATGTTCTTCCTCGGAAACGCGTGTCTCGGCCTCGTGATCGCGCCGACGATGGTCATGTCGCTTGAAGAACACGGCGAGCATGCCGGTATGGCCTCATCCCTTGGCGGAACGTTCCAGATGGTTGCCGGCGGTATGATGATCCTGATTTGCAGCCCGTTCTTCGACAGGACGGCACTGCCCCTGGTTGGAGCGGTTGCCACGTGTGCCCTCATCGCCTTCGTTCTGGCGCTGCTCACGCTTCGCCCGCAACCGGAAGCCAACGCGCCGGCTTGAGGACATCTTCAGGCAGGCGCTTTGCTGCCGATTTCGTCGAGCCTTTCCTGCAGTGACAGCTTGTCGAGCGAAGATAGTGGCAGGTTGACGAAAATCGAAATGCGGTTGTTCAGCATGCGGAACGTGTCGCTGAACGCCAACCGCTTTTCAGAGTCGTTGCCGGTAGCGGAAGCCGGATCGGGAACGCCCCAATGCGCGCACATCGGCTGTCCGGGCCAGACAGGACAGGTTTCCCTGGCTGCATTGTCACAGACGGTAAAGACAAAATCCATCACCGGTGCATCGGAATTCGCGAACTCGAACCAGTCCTTTGACCGGAAATCCTCGGTCTTGAAGTTCAGCTTTTTCAGGAGTACCAGCGCCTCCGGATGGACAAATCCGGCAGGTTGCGAGCCCGCCGAAAACGCTTTGAAACGGCCGCGCCCATCCCGGTTCAGGATCGCCTCGGCGATAATCGAGCGCGCCGAATTGCCGGTGCACAGAAACAGGACATTGTAGGTTTCCTCGGACATCATATTCTCCCGGAATACTTGATTACTTTCGGCAAACGACTGTTTCCATCACCTGAGCACACAGCTCAGGGTGACCGCCGCAACAATCGGCCATGAGGAAAGTCAGCAGATCTTTCGTTCCATCCAGATCCGCAAAATAGCGGATCGAACGCCCGTCGCGCTCGTTTCGAACCAGCCCCGCCTGCAGAAGGATGGACAGATTGGCTGACATGGTGTTCTGGCGGACACCAAGGACTTCTCCCACGTCTCCCGCACTCATCCCCTCCGGACCTGCGTTGATCAGGAGCCGGAACACATCCAGGCGCGTTTTCTGGCTCAGTGCACCAAAGGCACTCAATGCATCATTTATATCCATAATTCATGATATCTTGATTTCTCGGTATATTACAAGCAGAACATTTTGGACAAGCTCAGACGCGCTCTATTCAGATTGCGGCATTTTGCGACCTGCTCTTGTGTTCCTTCGTCCGACCTGTTGATCTGCGCAGTCTGACGCGGAAGGGAAATGCATGAAGACATTCGCCAACGCATGGCTCGGCAAGGGCCTCGGCACCAATCCGGAGCTGGCTACCGGAGACATTTCGCGATCATTGGGACCGGAACGCGACTTCTTTGCCGGCTTTACCGGACTTGCGCCGTCCCCGCTGCTGAACCTGCGCGAGCGCGCCACGGAACTGGGTGTCGATGCTCTCTACCTCAAGGACGAACGCGATCGCCTGGGACTCGGCAGTTTCAAGGCGCTCGGCGCGGCCTACGCGATTGCAAAACAGGCCTTCGCGAAGATCGAGGCAGGTACGGCCAGCGATCCGGCGTCCGCTCTCAACGGCACGACATTCGTGTGTGCAAGTGCCGGCAATCACGGCCTGTCGCTTGCCGCAGGCGCCCGGATGTTCGGCGCCGCGGCGGTGGTCTTCGTCTCCGAAACGGTTCCCGAGGCCTTTGCCGACAGATTGCGGGACCAGGGTGCGCAGGTTGTCCGCGCCGGCGCGATCTATGAAGACAGCATGGCAGAGGCCGAACGGCAGGCGAAAGAGAACGGCTGGCAGCTCCTGTCCGACAGCACATGGCCCGGCATGGCGGCACCCGGCAGAGATGTGATGGAAGGCTATCTGATTATGGGCACCGAGATCGAAGAACAGATCCCGGAACCGCCAACCCATGTTTTCCTGCAGGCCGGCGTCGGTGGCCTCGCAGCGGGTTGCGCCTCCAGCGCGCGCACCAGCTGGGGAGACGATGTCACCATTGTCGTGGTGGAACCGGAGGCAGCCCCCGCGCTTCAGGCAAGTATCGCCGCTGGCAAACCGGTTCTTGCCCCTGGCCCGGTTTCAAATATGGGTCGCCTCGACTGCAAGGAGCCCTCTCACCTCGCCCTGAAGTTTCTGGCTCGCGAGGCGAACCGGTTCACCACGATCACGGATGAGGAAGCGAACGAAACCGTTGCCTGGCTGACAGAGCATGGCCTCGCCACCACGCCATCGGGTGCCGCCGGTGTCGCAGCGCTTCATCATGCCCGCGGTCAATTCGAGAACCTCGGCCTGACCGCACAGTCCCGGGTGCTTTGCTACCTTTCGGAAGGTCCGGAACATGGCTGAGCCGGACTTCCCGGAAGCAGAGTTCGAGCAAAGACTTGAGCGGGCGCAGCGGGAGATGCGGGCAGACGGCCTCGACGCACTGTTCTTCACCAGCGAAGCGGAACTGCGCTATTTCACCGGGTTCCGGACGCTGTTCTGGCAAAGCCCGACCCGGCCATGGTTTCTTGTCGTGCCTCTATCCGGGAAACCGATTGCCGTCATTCCCCAAATCGGGGCTCACCTGATGGCCTCGACCTGGATCGACGACATCCGGACATTTTCCGCCCCTCACCCGACTGATGACGGCATTTCCCTTCTGGCCGGTTGTCTTTCGGGTTACGGCAAGGTCGGCATGCCCATGGGCCGCGAAAGCGCCTTGCGTATGCCGCTGCGCGACTTCCGGGCGTTGACCTCCCGCCTGGTGCATCTGGAGTTCGTTGACGCGTCCGACCTGATGATGCAGCTGCGCATGGTCAAGTCCGAGCGTGAGATCGCGCTGTTGCGGGAAATCTGCGGGATTGGTTCGGCCGGCTTTGCCAATGCCGCGAACCTGTTCCACGAAGGCCAATCACTCAAGGAGGTCTTTCGCACATTCCGGATCGAATTGCTGCGGCAGGGGGCCGACGATGTCCCCTATCTTGTCGGCGGCGCCGGACAGGGCGGCTACGGCGACGTCATTTCTCCGCCGACGGATAAGGAACTGAAATCCGGCGACGTCCTGATGCTGGATACGGGGGCAACGAAAAACGGCTATTTCTGCGACTTCGATCGAAACTTCGCGATCGGCAGCGCAAGTGACGTGGTCCGCGCTGCACATGTGAAACTTGTCCTCGCCATGAAGGCGGCCGCAGACGTCGCCCGTCCGGGAAGAACCTGTGCGGATCTTTTCAGCGCCATGACCGCCGTTCTCGGCCAGGAAGACGGCGATGTCGGCAGGCTGGGCCACGGGCTTGGCATGCAATTGACCGAAATGCCGTCCATCACGAGCTTCGACGCCACAGAGTTGCAGGAAAACATGGTGATGACCCTGGAGCCGAGCATCGACCTTGGGAACGGAAAGATGATGGTGCACGAGGAAAACATTGTCGTGCGGGACGGGCGACCCGAGTTTCTCAGCACGCCGGCACCTGAAGAAATACCGGTCATTTGAGGCCAGCGCACCGGGAGGAGCACTTTACTTTGGAACTGCACTTTGAATGTGACGGAGGCCTTGGTTCAAAGGCGGCACTCGGCCTGATCGTGCTTCAGGCCGACGAGACGATCGAAAAGGAGTTCCGTCCGCTTTTCGATCTGGACGGCGTCTTGCTCTACCATGCGCGCATCCCGAGCGACCCGGAAGTCACCGAAGAAACGCTGATGCGCATGAAAGAGCAGCTCACGGACACGGCGGCCCTGCTTCCCAGAAACCGGCCTCTTGACGTGATCGGCTATGCCTGCACCTCCGCGTCGACCGTGATCGGCTCGCAGGCGGTTGAAATTGCCGTCCGGAAGGCGCACCCGGATGCGCGCGTCACCAATCCGGCCGCTGCAGTCGTCGCAGCCCTGAAGCATCTCGGCGTCAGTAAGGTTGGAGTCGTAACGCCCTATATCGCCGAAGTGTCGGACGCCGTCGTCGAGCTTCTGCGTAAACAGGGCCTGGATCCGGTCAAGGTAGGCTCCTTCGGTCAGTCCGAGGAAGCAACGGTCGCGCGCATAGCACCGCGCTCGGTCGAACTCGCCGTTCAGATGATCGGGGAAGACCCGCAAGTGGAAGCCGTGTTCGCCTCCTGTACCAACCTGCGCACTCTCCCCGTGATTGACGCGTGCGAGAAAAAGCTCGGCAAGCCGGTGATCAGCTCCAACCTCGCCCTTGCCTGGCATATGATGAAGCTGGCGGGCATCAAAACCACGGGGCTGGGTCCCGGGAAACTGTTCGAAAGCTGACCCGGCCGCACCAATCGGAGCATTTGGGCAACAAATCGACCGTCATCTTTCCGATTCACCTGTTTGCGTGTTGACTTCGCCGGATTTCCGGGCAAAAACACCGCCGTCTCAAGTTTTGACGATTGCGAGCACCTGATGAACCGGCTCAGCGCCGACATTCTGGACATGATGTCCATGGCTCTTGCCAGCGCAACATTCCTGCGCGGCGAGACCCGTTCGGCTGCCGTAACCGCTTTCAAACGCACAACAAAGACAACCAAGACCACCGCTTGACGGTGCCGCTCATCCCGCCTCCCCGGGGATGGGAGGCGCCGAGAGCCGGCGAGCCTTCTTCCGGGCAGCCGGTGAAGCGGGGAGACGGACAAGGACTAGACCGAAAATGGGTTTCAAGATCGCAATTGCAGGCGCCACGGGCAATGTTGGCCGGGAACTGCTGGACATTCTGGAAGAGCGCGGCTTTCCGGCCGATGACGTCGTCGCCCTCGCCTCCCGCCGTTCCCAGGGCACGGAGGTATCCTTCGGCGACAAGACGCTGAAGGTTCAGGCGATGGAGAATTTCGACTTCTCCGACACCGATATCTGCCTGATGTCAGCCGGCGGCTCGGTTTCCAGGGAATGGGCGCCAAGGATTGCGGCCAAGGGCTGCGTCGTGATCGAC
>JBCDEN010000026.1:0-13566 GCA_039179715.1 Pseudomonadota bacterium | reverse complement strand
CTCGCGGCGGAAGGCAACCGGACGGCGATTGCCGCCGACACCGAAAAGCGCGCCTGCGAGTGCCGGAATATCGGGGCGGTTGCCGATGCGCTGCGTGGCCGGTCGGCCGGGTGCGTCCTGCTGCGGACTGCCGGTTGTCCGAAGGGCGTTCCTGAGTTCGTCAGGGGTGAACACCGGCCGGTTCCTGGCGCGCGCCATGCCTTGCACGCATGCCAGAGCTCCGGTGACGATCGGCGAAGCGCTGGATGTTCCGGAGAACGTGTCGGTGTACCAGAGATCCTCATCGCCTCCCCCTTGCAGATCGCCGTAGCCGCAGGTCGTGACCTCCCGGCCCCAACCCTGCGCATCCACCAGCGCACCATAGTTGGAGAACCCGAGCCGCGAGCGGTCGGGTCCGTGATTGCGGCCGTGGGTGCCCGGAGGCGGCGCGCCCGCCCCCACGACAATTGCGCCCGAATCCCGGTTCGCCCTTCGGAACGGGTTGGTCCACCCGGCCGGAAACCCGAAGCCCGGGGTCTCGTAGAGCGCATCATCGAGGTCTTCCGCGCCGTTGCCTGCGGCTTCCACGACAATGATCCCCCGGCGCGCGGCGTTGAGAATGGCGGCGAAATCATCCGGCCACCATTCAACGGCTATATAGCCGCGCTGGTCCGGCCTCAGCTGAAAGTTATGCCGCGGTCCCGGACGGTGCATTTCCAGGAGAAGAATATCGCCCGCGCCCAGCCTGGCAGCCGCATGGTTGATCGCCCCTGCCGATCCGAGCGTGCGGTGCGAAACCGCCGTGCAGATCGCCTCTGGTGAAATCCCGGTGACACCGAACGGGTTCTCGTCGCCGCCATATTCGCCAAGAACGGCAGTCCCGTGATTGCGCCAGCCGACATCGTTGAACTCGACACCGCCAACCACGCCGCCCTGACGCTCGATCAGGTCTTCGTGGCTGAAGCGCCACGCGCCTTCGATATCAGTGATGTGGATGCCCGTTCCGCGTCCGCCGGCCTGTTGCCACGCCCAGCGCGCGTCAACGCCCGCCGGTGCCGGGTCCAGATAGATCTGGCGGGCAATGAAGTCCGGTGTCGCCGGCGGTGGCGTATCGGGGACGGCGACCATGGCGTTCATGGCACCGGAGACATCAGGTGCTTCTTCCGGCAGTTCGGCAGGCGGCTTGATATAGACCGCTTCGAAGATGTCGTTGTCCAGAAGCTCCTTTTGAAGGTCCTCCAGATCGGCATCTGGCGCGGACAGCTTGTAGAAACCGGAGAGCCTTTCAAGCGGTGCCATTGCAGACGGTGCCTGCGCCGCGACGGCGGCGTCCACGCGCTCTTCCGAGGGACCGAACAAAGGCGTTGCTACGCAATTGTGTTTCTTGAAAGCCTTTTCCGCCTTCGTGGTTTTTGAGCCGCCGAGGGAACGCAGCGACGCTCCGGCGACGCGCAGTCCGACGTCCGGCTTGGCAAGCGCGATCAGTTCGGGCTGCCGCCCTTGTGGTGCAGATACTTTCCGTGTCTTTCTGGCCATGGCTTTTCCTCCTGCATGGAAGACGAACCGGCCGGCAGAACTACGGAAGCCCGATATCGGGCTTCACATAGACGGATAAAACTCCGTCGAATTTCTTGATGCTGTCAGCAAAATCACCGGCGTGTTCGTCCAGAATGAATGTGACGAAATAACTGTCACCCGCCTCCGGATTGGGGATTGCGAGCTCAAAATCGGAACGCGCATTGCGCCTTTTGCTTTCCGACGCGATTTCAATCGCGTCAGCCCCGGTCGGCTTCTCGCTTTGCAAATCCGAGAGAAGCAAGGCAGACATCAAAACGACGACTTCAGCCAAGGAAGCAACCCGCACCATCAACAAGCAACAAATAAACTCTGGTAGGCTATGGCTAAAACCCGGTCAAAACAACGTTCAAATCCGATAAACCCAAATTCAACCAGCACAACAACCAGAAGATGACCTAACGTAAATTAATTAAACAAACGAAATAATTAAGAATAGATATCATTTGATAAAGTGATCTATGAATTTTTCATCTTAAGCATCTAACAGTCATATTGAAATTTGTCTTTTGATTGGCACTTCTCCTTTAAATTGTATGAAAAGTTGTATCTGTTCAGGTCACACCAGAGCGGTGTACGCTTTTCCGGAAGCTGCCCTCCAACAAGCAAAACCGGTTCGGGCAGTGTCCGATGGGAGGGTTTGGAAATGACGGTTACACTCGACATTCAGCAGCCACAGCCATTCGATCTTGTGGGTTCGACGATCATGATCGCGGGCAATGCCGCCGCATTCGAAGGCACATTGACCATCCGTGTATCGGAAGGACACGACGAATATTCATCCTTCACCAATGTCGGCTCGCTTGGCCTCCGGCAGTTCCAGGCCTCGATCGACATCCCGGATACGAACACGTTCCAGCTCAACAGGCTTTTCCTGACACTGGCAGACGATACCGGCAATGAAAACGGCCCGTCCGTGGTCATCCCCGTGCTCTTCGGTCCAAGGATCCTGCCGGGTTACGGCGGCTGGCAGCCCTATACGGTTCAGTCGGGCGACACCCTTTCCCAGATTGCGCAGCAGCAATATGGCAACTCCAACTTCCAGCCGATCTTCGAAGCAAACCGGCATATTCTGAGCGATCCGAATGTGATCTTTCCCGGCCAGCTCCTGAGAATACCGCGCAACGACATCTGATCGAAGGCGCTGCCAACGCGGCCGCCCTCTTCGTTCACCCCCTCCGCCCGCGTTTGCCGCACCTTGTTCGGATTGCGGCAAGGCCCGCGCCTGCCGTTTTTCGTGCAGCCCGGCCCGCCTTTCACGATGCTTGAATTTCATTTCGATATAACCTTCTGATTTCATGTCTGTTTCACCTGCTTCATTCGGTTTTCACGAATTCACGAACCGTCTGCGGCTTCGCTGCGTATCAGAAAGGAATTTTTATCGAACAGAGCAGTTTGGAAGAGGAAGGGATCACATGGTTTCCAAAGCGACGATCAACCGGGCCGCAGGGTGCGTTTCCGCATGCGTATTCGCGGCATTCGCGGCAGCATCCGCACATGCCGACATATCGGTCCGCTTTGACGAAGGCGCGCCGAAAGACAGGTTCACGTTCGAAAATGTCGGAAGTTGCCCGATCGGCGCATCGGAACTCGTCCTCGACATTTCCGGTTCGAAGGCCGGCCTGATTTTCGATACGACCGGTGCCGGTGCCGGTGTTGAGGTATTTCAGCCACTTGAGATTGTCAGCGGCTCGAAGTCGCTCTCCGCAATCACGACCGTCAGCGATGGCGACAGCGCGGTGACGCTTTCCATTGCGGAACTGCAGCCGGGCGCAAAAATCGCATTCACGATCGACGTCGATGACACGGCCGGCGGACGCGAAATCACAGTCTCCGGATCGGAAATCGAGGGCTCTGTGGTGAGGTTCAGCAACAACGGCAAAACGGCGACCGCGGCACTTTCTTCAGCCGCGACCGCACTGGTGAAGACGGACGCTTGCTGAAGCGCGGGTGATCGAGTTTCCCGCAGCTGGTCCTGCACGCCCACAAAAGCATGCGCCCTCCGGCCGAGGGCGACGTGCAGAGACGCAACAGAAGGCGTCCCGCCTCAAAGGCGAGACGCCTTGTCCAATCCGTCGTCCCGGTGCATCCTGACCTGATCAGGATGAAGATCGCCGTACCATGCTGCTCCCGAAAATAGCCGCCCTCTCTCTCAACGTTTCGGACCCGATCGGCCTTGCCGCGTTCTACTGCGACATCCTGGGCATGCAGCGTATCGGTAACGCCGGCCTGCGCGCTGTAGGGTATGGAGGCGAGGATGCGCGTTTGGAATTCGCGGCCAGCGCAGATGCCACACCTTATCGGGCGGACAGCAACGACAGGTATTGGAAAATCGCCATCACGCTCCCTGACCTCGACTGCGCATACCGGCAGCTTTGTGCCAGGGGGATACAGGTCAGCGCTCCGAACCAGTTTCGCGACATTGCCTATATGAGCCATCTGGCCGATCCGGAAGGCAACACGATCGAACTGATACAGCACACATTCGGCGGCAATACCCTGACCCGTCGGGGCGACGATGCCCTGCCCCTTGGCGGCGGGGCACGACTGGGCCTGATCACACTGCGCACCGATGATCCGGACGCGGAGTTCAGAACCTGCCGGGATGAACTCGGCATGCGTTATCTGTCACGCCAGGATGTGCCCGATTTCGATTTCTGCCTGTATTTCCTTGCCTTCACCGAAGAGACCTCGCCCCTGCCGGATGTGAATGCGGTTGAAAACCGCGTATGGCTCTGGCAGCGACCCTATACGGTGCTCGAATTCCAGCACAGGAAACAGGGAGATATTGTGCACCGCTCGAGCGGGCAAAAAGGCGCAGCCGCGGTGATGATTGAAAACCCGGACGGACGACAGACCGTGCTGCGTTGAAGTGCGGCCGGGCAGATACCTGCGCAAACGAAAAAACCCGCCGAGTGGCGGGCTTCTCCTGAACCGTGTTCGGCGCTGATTAGCGCGAATAGAATTCGACAACCAGGTTCGGTTCCATCTGTACCGGGTAAGGCACATCGGAGAACGCTGGAACGCGGCTATAAGTTGCGGTCATCTTGGAATGATCGGCATCGACATAGTCCGGAACGTCGCGCTCAGCGGACTGAACGGCTTCCAGAACCAGCGCGAGCTGCTTGGACCGCTCACGGACTTCAACAACGTCGCCCGGGCGCAACTGGTAGCTCGGGATGTTGACGCGCTTGCCGTTGACCTTGATGTGGCCGTGGTTGATGAACTGACGGGCCGCAAAGACGGTCGGAACGAACTTGGCGCGGTAGATGATCGCGTCGAGACGGCGCTCCAGCAGGCCGATCAGGTTTTCCGAGGTATCGCCCTTCAGGCGGGACGCTTCGGAATAGACCTTGCGGAACTGCTTTTCGGAAATGTTCCCGTAGTAGCCTTTCAGCTTCTGCTTGGCGCGGAGCTGAACACCGAAGTCGGACAGTTTGCCCTTGCGGCGCTGACCGTGCTGGCCGGGGCCATATTCACGCTTGTTGGCCGGGCTCTTCGGACGACCCCAGATGTTTTCGCCCATCCGGCGGTCGAGTTTGTATTTAACGCTGTGGCGCTTTGACATCGCGGTTTCCTTTGAATTCGCGTTGTTGTTCTAAAAGGAAACGCGCCCTCCTTTATCCCTGTCTCAGACAGATGCCTTGAAACCGGGATCGACAGGGGTCCAGCAAGCGGCGCCGGCTGAACACCCACGGGTGCGTAGATCCGGAAGGCGGAAAGCCCGCCGGATCGCGCGGAGATACAGCGATCACCCTGAAATGTCAACGGCACTTGTTCACTTGCGGCGCGCAATGCGACGCGAACGCAAATTCGCAGGCGCAACGGGCCGCCGGACCAGCGCATCTCAACGGCCCGGGCAGACTCGTCCCAGGCGTAGAAAATGACAAACGGCAAGCAAATTTACTGCATATCGACCTGCCGGACGCGCACAACCGCCTTTTTTCAAGCGAGCGCTTGCCGTAAAAAACTTCCCGAAAGGCAATCGATATCAAACGCTTGAAATAACTTAACTTGAACGCAAACGGCCCTTACGGAAAAACAATGCATACATTTAGGAAAAATTAATTGCAATTTTTCACTATGCAATCGACCTTACAACCATGGATATTAATATCAGTGGCAATTGAGGACATGACACGACATGAATTAGGGCTCTTGCGCCCCTGGCTCGTTTCCAGGATCCGATATGCACGCCAATATGAACCCTCCGCAGGATGCCCAACTGGACAGCCAGGCGACCGAATTGCTGTCCGCTGAGGCCTGTTGCAAACAGGTCGATTTCCTGCTGCAACCAATCGCCGATATCGGCACAGGTGTTGTCTATGGTTACGATGCACAGCCGCAGATCGCCGACAGGACCATTGTCGGCACATATGAAGACCTGATCGAAATTGCCTTCAAGCAAGGCTTTTTGACCGAATTGAACACTCTTCTGCTTGAAAAGGTGCTCGCCAGCTTCAAGGAACTCCGCATTGCACAGGGCACAAAGCTCTTTTTCAAGCTTGACGGGCGAGACCTTGGACAGCAGCAGCATCCGGGATCAACGTTCGCATCGAAGGTCACCGCAGCCGGTCTGCAGACCCACCAGATCTGCCTCGCTTTTTCAAAACCCTATCGGCAGACGGTGGACGACGGCGTTGAACTTGCCGCGGATGATTTGCGGGACGCGGGCTTCATGATCGCTCTCGCGGAGTTCGGGCAAGCGTCTTCCGAGCTCAGAATGCTGCACGATCTCTCTCCTGACTATGTGAAGATCGACAGGTTCTTTCTCGCCAACGTGGACAGTGATCCGCGCCGGAAGCTCTTCGTGACGACGGTTGCAAATCTTGCCCATGTCCTCGGCGCGCGCGTCATTGCCGGAGGCGCGGAAACGGAGCGTGAATTCAAGGCCTGCAGGGATATAGGCTGCGATCTTGTTCAGGGCGCATTCGTTGCCGGTCCGATTGCCCGGCCCGCCTCGCTGAAGCTGTTCTACGACCATTTGCGGCGGCCGGAAGCCGGCCTGAACCATCGCAGCGAGCAGGACAGGATACGCACCGAACTGATCCAGCTGCCAACAATCAATCTTCATGCCTCCATGGGCGAGCTTCTGGACATGGTCGTTCACAACCAGGAGGGAAATGCGATCCCGGTTGTCGACGACAATCAGGAGCCGCGCGGTTTTGTCCACGAACGGGATCTGAAGAAGTATCTTTATTCAGGCGCACATTCCGATGAGAAGCCGCAACTGGATCTCGACGCAGCCATAAGGCCGTTCGTGCGCGCGTGCCCGATCGCCGATATCAATTCCAACGCCGA
Source organism: Pseudomonadota bacterium (assembly GCA_039179715.1). GTDB lineage: Bacteria > Pseudomonadota > Alphaproteobacteria > Rhizobiales > Stappiaceae > Roseibium. Next base: position 6,711 of record JBCDEN010000026.1, on the reverse strand, counting down.
CATGCTGCTGGTGACGTTCGCCTCATCGATCAACTCCGACGGAATTATCCTGACCGAGAATTTTCACTACGCGGGTTTTCTGTCGGCAACGTCGCTCCTGAAGATCATTCACGAAAAGCGTCTCCAGGAAGCCCAGGACCAGAACCCGCTATCCCGCCTCCCCGGCAACAGTGCCGTCACGCGTTACATCGCGGAGGCCGCCCGCAAGGGCACCCACGAGCGTCATCTGTGTTACCTCGACTTCGATAACTTCAAACCCTTCAACGATACCTACGGCTACAAGCAGGGCGACCGCGCCATCATCCTGTTCAGCGAATTGCTGCAGCGGCATGTATCAGGCACCGGTACATTTCACGGCCATGTTGGCGGGGATGACTTTTTCGCCGGCTTTCAGCAGATGGACCAGACGGATGTGGCGGCGCTCATGCTGGCGCTCAAACGCGCTTTCCGGGACGACGTTGAGAGCTTTTACGAACCGGCGCACCGCGAACAGGGCTTCATGGAAGCACAGGACCGCTTCGGCACGACCCGCCAGTTCCCGCTGCTGCAATGCTCCATTTCAATCCTGAGCCTGTCCAGGGGGCTGACAATGCACCCCGACGCGCTGAACAACGAGATCAGCAATCTCAAGCTCGCAGCCAAACGCTCCGACGACGGCATCGTCGTCAGAAACCTCACCGGCTAGGGCAAGGACCCAGGACGGTTTCCGATCAATCGGCACGCACAAGCACCAGTCCGAAGCCCGCCAGCAGCCGTGACAGCCCGGGGTCCTGCGCATTGGACGTAAACAAGGCCAGGTCCGGGTTGTTTGAGGGCCCGCGCGCCGCGTTTCCTTTCAGAACTCGAACCAGCTGGCGCGCGATTGCCTCCGCCGGATCGAGCCAGTCGACCGGCCACGGAGCGATCTTGCGGAAACGGTTAGCCAGGAACGGGTAATGCGTGCAGGCAAGCACCACGATATCGGTCCGCCGGTCACCGCGTTCCAGAAAGCAACCGGAGATCTCGGCAAGCAGCGCATCATCGGCGACCGCATGACCACGCAGGTGCTGTTCGGCGAGTTCGGCAAGCATGTCGGACCCGACCAGGCGCACATGGCATTGGCCGGCAAAGCTGTCGATCAGGCCGCGCGTATAGGTCCTGCGCACCGTTCCGGGCGTCGCCAGAACCGAAATCAGACCCGAGGATGTTTGTTCCGCCGCCGGTTTGATCGCCGGAACCGTCCCGACGAAAGGTGTCTGGGGATGTGCCATGCGCAGCGCCTCGCCGGCGAGCGTAAAGGCCGTATTGCAGGCAATCACTACCGCCTTTGGCCGGTGTTTCACGATCAGTTTCGCAAACAGCGACAACAGGCGCGCCTTGAGATCTTCCTCGGCCCAGCGGCCAATCGGAAACGCGGCGTCGTCCGCCACATAAAGCAGGGTTTCGTAAGGCAACAGGTAGCGCGCCTCGCGCAGCACGGTCAGGCCGCCGAGACCGGAATCGAAGATCAGAACCGGTCCGTCGCCTTGCATCTGGCCGCGGTCAGTTTCCACGTTCCTCACCGCCGCGATCCTTGCGCGGCCTCGGCTCGCGCTTTTCCAGCGATGCGACAATACCGCGAAGCGCGCGCACTTCCTGCTCGGTCAGCTCCGCCTTCTGGAAGATGTTGCGAAGCGTGCGCACCATATGCGGTCTGCGCTCCGGCGGCCGGAAGAACGTCACCGCGTCAAGCGCACCTTCCAGGTGCTCAAAGAAGCGCTGGACATCTTCCTTCTTCGCCGGAGGATGCTCCTCTTCGGACAGGATGAACGGAAGCGCGCCGGACGTTGCCGTCTTGCGCCATTCATAGGCGCACACAAGAACTGCCTGGGCGATATTCAGGGACGCAAAATCCGGATCAACCGGCAAGGTGACGATTTCGTCGGCCAGTGCCACCTCGTCATTGTTGAGGCCCCAGCGCTCGCGGCCGAAAAGATAGCCGGTCGCATGGCCGTTCTCACCGAGTTCCACGGACTTGTGCGCAGCCTCATCGGGACCGCGCACGGGTTTGGGCACCTCGCGCGAGCGCGCCGTTGTTGCATAAACGAATTGGAGATCGGCAATCGCCGTCTCGACACTGTCGAAAACCTGCACCTTGTCGATCACATGGTCGGCCCGGCTGGCGGCAGCGCGCGCCTTTTCGCTCGGCCATCCGTCGCGCGGGTTGACGATGCGCAGATCGACAAGGCCGAAATTCGCCATCGCCCGCGCCGCCGTGCCGATGTTTTCCCCGAGTTGCGGCTCGCACAGGATGACCGCCGGCGGCTTGGCCGTCACGGCCCGGGCTTCGTCTCTGACTTTTGCATTCTTGCTCATAAGCCGGGGTTTAGCGGTTCCTTGGAAGAATGGGAAGCACATGCAAACGAGATCAACGGCGAAACGCCCGCTTGGCCACCTCGTGAAATGCCCTGGTCTTGCGCCCTGACCGGCTTTCGGCCGCAAATACGAACCAGACGGGCGCTTCGGGTGCATGCAGGCATCCCGGCAGAACTTCCACCAGCGTGCCCTTCTCCAGTTCTTCCTTGACGGCCATGCGCGACTTCACGGCAATGCCGAGACCCTCCACTGCCCCGGCTGTCAGCATGTCCGAATTTGACACCGCGATGTTTCTGCTGACCGTGAACGGTCGCTTGCGGCCCTTCGCATCATTCATGTCGAAGCGGGTCTGCCAGGGAAGGCATACCCATGGGCAATCCCTCAGATCGTCCACGGTTTCCGGCGTGCCGTGGGCGTTCAGCAGAGACGGCGAAGCGCAGATGATCCGGTCGTTGTCGCTCAGTTTCTGCGCCACGAGCGCACTGTCGGCGAGCCGGCCGACGCGGATCGCGCAGTCCTGGGCCTCCTCGACGAGCGGCACGAAACGATCAACCGCCAGGAATTCGATCGTGAGATCAGGATTGGCCTGCCGGAATTCGCCCAGAACGGGCATGATGAATCGGGACAGGATCCACGGCGACAGCGTAACCCGCAAATGCCCCCGCAGGCGGGCCGTGCCGCTGCCGACCTCCATTTCCGCCTGCTGCAGATCATCGAGAATGACATCGACGCGCTCCAGGAAGACCTGACCCTCGTCCGTCAGCCGGAACGTGCGGCTGTTGCGGTGAAACAGGGTGACGCCGAGCGCCTGTTCCAGCTTTGCAATCCTGTGGCTGGTGGTCGCGGTCGAAATTCCCAGCTGCCCGGACGCCGAGGTGATGCCGCCGGTTTTGGCGACGGTAACGAAGGTTTGCAGATCCGAGATACTATACATTCGATTTTTTCTAACGCTGCTTTTGAAAAGCTGGGAGTTCTGTTCGAAATCTAGAACAATTAAACCCTCCTCATCAACATTTGGAGGAGCCCATGAAACGCTTTTTGGCAGCCGCCGCTCTCAGTGCCACCCTGATCATTCCGGCCGCTGCGGACGGCATCGAGACCTATCTCGATTTCGACAAGGCCATGCCTCCGGGCAACCTTGCCATCGGCCCGGATGGCCGCATGTTCATGTCCGTTCATGAATTCTACGGTCCAGAGCTTCGTGTCGTGGAAGTGATGACGGATGGCTCGACGAAACCCTATCCGAGTGAAGACTGGGCGCGCGCGCCGCAGGACGACGGCGATGGCCTCAAGGGCGTGCTCGGGTTGCGCGCCGACCGGGACGGTATCCTCTGGATGCTGGACGGACAGGGCGAGAACCAGACGGGCCGCATCGTCGGCTGGAACACGAAAACCGAGCGCTTGCACGCGATCCACTATATCGGCGCTCCGGTTGCCCGGCCGACCTCGTTCCTGAACGATCTTGCCGTCGACCGCGATCACGAAGCGATCTACATCTCCGACACGGGTGACGGCGAGAACTCCGCCCTGATCGTCGTCGATCTGGAAACCGGCCGGTCGCGCCGCGTTCTGGAAGGCTCGAAATTCACGACACCGGAAGACACGCCCATGGTGATCGACGGGCGCGAGATCCTGCTCGGCGGCAATCCGGCGAAAATCGGCGTGAACCCGATCACGGTCGATCCGACCAACACCTGGGTCTATTTCGCCCCGATGACCGCCAGTGCGATGTACAGGGTCCGCACCACTGATCTTCTGAATGAGGACCTGACCGACGAGGATCTTGCCGAGCGCGTCGAGCGCTACGGCGACAAGCCGATCTCAGACGGCTCCACGGTCGACACGGGCGGCAATGTCTACATCACCGCGATGACGGACAATGCAATCGGCGTCACCAGGCCGGACGGCAGCTACGAGGTCCTGTTCCAGTCCGATGAAGATCTGCCCTGGCCGGACGGGTTCTCGATCGGTGCGGATGGCTATGTCTACGCGACCATCAACGAGCTGCACCGCTCGCCAGTTCTGAACGGCGGTGAAGACGCATCGCTCGGCACCTACAAGATCGTCCGCTTCCCGGCCCTCGCCGACGCCGTCAGCGGCCGCTAGAAGCGCCCTTCGTCACGACAATCCGAAGCCCGGCAGGACACACAGCCGTCTTGCCGGGTCTTCTGTTCGCAAGAACGCAGCAGCGTCTGGAACCGGAAAACAGAAGCCGTGCCTCACGAAATGGTACGGCCGATCCTTCGAGACAGGCCTGTGGCCTTCCTCAGGATGAGGTCCGATGGCTTTACGGCGCTTGACCGGAAGGTATGTCAGGCAACCTCATCCCGAGGAGGACCGTTAGGTCCGTCTCCAAGGATCGGCGGCATGATCTGAGCGCGCGGCCCTTCCTTGGCGGACAAAAAGAGCAATGCTCCGGCATTCCGGACAAGTGAGGCGTAGCCGAACGCCGATCCGGAAACCAGAGATCAGCGTGAGCGAAGCGAACTCGCAATTCTCTTTTTGGAAGATGCCGCGCCAACGGCGCGCGGTGATTTCCGGATTCCGGATCAGCGCGCAGCTCGGGCTACGCTGGTCCGGAAGGACGTTGAGACGATTGTTGTGCATGCCCCTCTCCCACTTTGTCATCCCTGCGCAGGCAGGGATCCAGGAAACGGGTGCCTTCTGCGCTGACCTGCAGCCTTGCGTTAACCTGGGCTTCGGATCTCCAATTCGTTGTGTCCGGGAGAACGGAAGGCGGCGGCACGTGTATTTCCAGCCCCTCCCCGATAGACATTTCCCGCCCGTTTGCTAGAACGTGGCCGACGGGGCAGCCTTTGTCTTTCGGAGGGCTGGCTTTTGATTGCGTACAATTGTATACGCAAGTCGAAATTCCGCTCCCGGGGGCCAGATCCCGCCCCTGGAGAGCAAACGCCGAACACATCGAACACCGGGAAAAACCAAGCACCATGGCCGATATCATCTACACCAAGGTCGACGAAGCGCCCGAGCTGGCAAGCGCCTCTTTTCTGCCTATCATCCGAACCTTCACGAAGGCGGCGGGACTTACCATCGGCACCAGGGACATTTCGCTCGCAGGCCGTATCCTCGCGAATTTCCCCGAATACCTGACCGACGAACAGAAACAGTCCGACGACCTTGCCGAACTCGGCCAGATGGTCAAGCAGCCTGACGCCAATGTCATCAAGCTGCCGAACATTTCCGCCTCCCAGCCGCAGCTCAATGCCGCGATCGCGGAACTGCAGGCGCAGGGCTACAAGCTGCCCGATTATCCGGCGGACCCGGCAAACGCGGACGAAAAGACCGTCAAGGCAAAGTACGATGCCATCAAGGGCTCTGCGGTGAACCCGGTCCTGCGCGAAGGCAACTCGGATCGCCGTGCGCCCAAGGCCGTCAAGGAATATGCCAAGAAGAACCCGCACCGGATGGGTGCATGGGCCACATCGTCCAAGACCCACGTCGCGACGATGGGCGAGAACGACTTCTTCTCCAATGAAAAATCGGTCACCGTCCCGGCCATTTCCACGGGAACCGCAAAGATCGAATTCGACGCAAAAGGCGGCGACCTCACTGTTCTGAAAGCCGACTGGCCGCTGGAAGAAGGCGACGTCATCGACGCCACCTTCATGAGCGTCAAGGCGCTGAAAACCTTCCTGGAAAAGGAAATCCAGGACGCCAAGGACCAGGGTGTGCTGTTCTCGCTGCATCTTAAAGCCACCATGATGAAGGTCTCCGACCCGATCCTGTTCGGCCATTGCGTCAAGGCGTTCCTGAAGGACGTTTTTGAAAAGCACGCCGCAACCTTCGCGGAACTCGGCGTCAATCCGGATCTCGGTCTTGGCGATCTGGAAGCCAAGGTCGCGACCCTGCCCGCGGACACACGTGCGGAAGTGGAAGCTGACATCAAGTCGGCTCTGGACACCGGCCCAGACCTTTACATGGTGAACTCCGACAAGGGCATCACCAACCTGCACGTTTCCTCCGACGTCATCATCGACGCTTCCATGCCGGCCCTGATCCGCGCCGGCGGCAAGGGCTGGGGCCCGGACGGCAAGGAACACGATTCCAAATGCGTCGTCCCGGACAGCTCCTATGCCGGCGTTTATTCCGCCGTCATCGACTTCTGCCGCGAGAACGGCGCGCTTGATCCGTCCAAGATGGGCACCGTGCCGAATGTCGGCCTGATGGCGCAGAAGGCCGAGGAATACGGCTCTCACCCGCAGACCTTCAAGGCTCCGGCCGATGGCGTCATGCGCATCGTCGATGAAGCCGGCAACACGCTGATTTCCCACGAGGTTGAGGAAGGCGACATCTGGCGCGCCTGCCGCACCAAGGACGCCCCGATCCGCGACTGGGTCAAGCTTGGCGTTACGCGTG
>JBCDEN010000436.1:0-4274 GCA_039179715.1 Pseudomonadota bacterium | reverse complement strand
CTCCTCCGCGTTGCGAAAGGCTTGAAAATGCGCCACATTTCCAGAGCTTCAGCGCCTTGACGAGAAGCAAGCCGCTTCAAACCCTTTAGGACTCATTTATGGGTCCATCACCTATGATCTCTCCCAGACCGTCTCCGGATCCAGCGGAAAGCTGGGCCGGGGTATGAATTCGAAGGGCCAGCGCTCCAGCACCGGACTTGTCAGTCCGGCCGTATCGACTTCAAAAACCTGTTCCGGCTCAAACCACTCGGAAAACCCGGCGCGGAAGTGACCGCGCGACTTCACGACGACGCAGCTCGCATTCGCAACCTCAAGGGCGAGCATATGGAAGAAAACCGGGTCGGCGGTCTGCGCCCGGTCGGAAATGACGACAACCCGAATGCCATTCAGATCGAGAGCGGCACAAGGTCCGAGATGCATCTGCCGTCCACCGGTCATGCCGCGTTCTCCGACGACGTTTCCGTCGTGTACAGCGACCACTGTCGCCGGAACCTCGAACTTCCGGTCCCATTGCTCCCAGAAGGCATTGCCGGCATTGCGATTGAAGCAGGCGGTGAACTCGGCCCCCACGCCCAGCCTGTGAGCTTCCGTCGCAAGGTCCGGATCGAAAAAAGACCCGTAGAGAACATTCCGAGCACCAGCGGCATGAAGCGCTGCCAGCAACTCGGTGGTTCTGCCGGACCCGCCGCCGCCCGGATTGTCGCCCGCATCGGAGAAAATGACCGGCGGACCTGCCGGATCGCATGCCATCGCAACTGCCTCGTCCACGCCGCTCAGGCTCCGGACAAAGCTGTGGCGCTGTGACCAGGCGCGATCCGCGATCTCATCGGCCAGTTGCTGCGCAACCTCCTGATCATCCCTTGCCGTTACGACAACGCTCACGCCGTTATCCGGCGTGTCGGAGAAAATGAAATTGCCGAACACGGACACATTCAAAATGGCTCCGCCCAGCTCTGCCTGACGGCGCTGGCCGAAATCAATCAGCTCGCCGTAGGGCGCTTCCGCCGTCAACAGGGCGACGGAGGCCGGAACGATGGGTGGTTTTGCTAGCGCAATCTTCGGGCGCGAGCCGGAGGCTAGACAGTGCCTGAGGGAAAACGCGGCCTCTTTGCCGCGCTCGACCATATCAACATGGGGATTTGTCCGGTAGCCGACGATCAGGTCGCAGGCCTCCGTCATCTTTCGCGATATGTTTCCGTGAAGGTCCAGAGTACTGACGACCAGGGTCCCGGGACCGGCGACGGCCCGGACGCGCGCCATCAGGTCTCCGTCCGGATCATGACTGTGTTCGGCAACCATGGCGCCGTGATTGCAGACATAGACCGCGTCGAGCGGGCCGGCAGCGGCAAGCTGGCTCTCGATGCCGCCCGCAATCGTCTCGAAGACGTCCTTGTCTACAGGTCCCGCCGGATGGCTGGCCGCCAGGGTGCAGGGAACCGGATGCCAGGGGCCGGTGGCGTCCATCGCCCGAACGAATGCAGCGAATTCGGTGGCCAGCGACGGCGTCGCAGACCGGGCCTGGTCAAGAAGCGTCTTTCCATCGAGCCAGGTCAGGGACCGGAAGTCATGCTCATTTGCCGGGCGTGCAAACCGGTTTGATTCCAGTATCATGCCGAGCAGCGCAACCTTGGGTTCCCTCACCGAAATTCCTCCGCGTATGGTTCTCATCGCAAAAGGAGCACGATCCGTTGGCCGAAATCAACATTCCGAACGAATACAAGGTTGAACTGACCCCGCCCGATCTGTCGCCGTACAAGGCCGGCAACACCGGCATTCCCTATGTCTGGCGTTTCGAGAGCGGTTCTCCGGGCCCCAATGTCATGCTCAGCGCCATCGTCCATGGCAACGAGCCCTGCGGTGCGATCGCACTCGACTGGCTGCTGCAGCAAGACACGCGGCCCGCCATGGGATCGCTGACGATGGCCTTCATGAACATTGCCGCCTACGAGGCGTTCGATCCCGAGGACCCGAATGCGACACGATGGATTGATGAGGACTTCAACCGTGTCTGGGACATCGACGTGCTTGACGGCAACCGCGAAAGCGTTGAACTTCGCCGTGCGCGCGAAGTTCGCCCGGCCCTGGAAGGCATCGACTGCCTTCTGGACATCCACAGCATGCAGCACCTGGCCCCCCCTTTGATGATGTCGGGCCGCCACGCACGGGCCAAGGCTCTGGCGGCAGCCGTCGGAGTTCCTGAACGGGTTGTGGGAGATGCGGGTCACGCGGCGGGGCGGCGCATGAGAGACTATGGTGCCTTTGATAATCCCGATGCAACGCAAACAGCGCTGCTGATCGAATGCGGCCAGCACTGGGAGGCGCCTGCCGGTCTTCTTGCCAGGGAATCGGCTGCCCGGTTTCTCGTTGCAACCGGCACCCTTCCGGAGGACATCTTGAGCGCATTTGCAGCACCTTCGAAGCCGCAAACGGCCTATACGGTCATTGAGGCGATCACCATCAAGAACGAGGAATTCGTGTTTGAAAGACCGTTCTCAGGCAGCGAAATCATCGCCGACACGGGAACGGTGCTGGGATATGACGGCGGCGAGCCCGTGTGCACGCCTGAGGACGATCTCATGCTCATCATGCCGTCAAAGCGTCTCTGGCGTGGGCAGACGGCTGTCAGACTTGCGCGGCGTGATCCGTGAACCCATAGTCTGGCACCTCCGTTTTTCTTTCCGGCCCTGATCCGCCGGCGAGACCTTGCAAAAACCATGAACACGACAAGGGATGAACAATGCCAACGCGTGAGGCCGCGATCAAAGCAGCGGCGACCTACTTTGACGATGGGCGCTTTCGCAGCGATCTGGCCGAACAAGTCGCGGTCCGGACCTCAAGCCGCGAAGAAGCGTACGAGGGCGATCTGAAGGACTATCTGGATCACCTGATGCGTGCCCGTTTCGAGTCCATGGGTTTCGCCGTCGAGATCCATGCCAACACGGCGCTCGAACGCGCCCCGTTTCTGGTGGCAAAACGCATTGAGGACCCGTCGCTGCCGACCCTCTTCTGCTATGGTCACGGCGACACCGTGCCCGGAGAAGAAGGCCGGTGGCGTGACGGACTTGATCCGTGGTCTCTGGAGACGGTGCCCTCGCCAACCGGCGAACGCTGGTACGGGCGCGGAACGGCCGACAACAAGTCCCAGCACGCCATCAACATGGAAGCGATGCGCCACGTCATCGAAACGCGCGGACATCTTGGCTACAACGTCACCTTCCTGATCGAGATGGCGGAGGAAATGGGGTCACCCGGGCTCGCCGAATTCTGCGGCACGAACCGCGACATGCTGGCGGCCGACCTCCTGATTGCCTCCGACGGGCCCCGATTTTCAACCGACGGGCCGGATATCAAGCTCGGCACGCGCGGCGCATTGAACATCCGCTTCCGGCTGGATTATCGAGATGGTGGCCACCATTCCGGCAACTGGGGCGGTCTGCTCGCCAATCCGGCGATCGTGCTCATGCATGCCCTGACCACCCTGGTCAGCCGGACCGGCGAGGTTCGGCATCCCGGACTGAAACCGGACCGGATCAAGAATTCGGTGCGCGATGCGCTTGGCGGCATCACGGTCAGTTCCGGTCCCGGAGATCCGCAAATCGATCCCTGGTGGGGAGAACCCGGGCTCAGCAGCGCGGAAAAGGTCTTCGGCTGGAACACGTTCGAGGTCCTCTCCTTCATCACGGGCGATCCCGAAAAACCTCAGAATGCCGTGCCGCCCTTTGCGGAGGCCATCTGCCAGATCCGCTTTGTCGTCGACACCGATCCGGACACTTTCATACCGCTTATCCGCGAGCACCTTCTCGACAAAGGTTTTGACGGCATTGCGGTCGAACCGGCAAGGATGTCGATGCTGCGGGCATCACGTCTCGACCCGGAACATCCGGCGGTCGGCTGGGCGGTCCGGTCGATCGAACGGACGGCCGGAAAAAAAGTGACCGTCATTCCGAATGCCGGCGGCTCCCTGCCGAACGATATCTTCCTCAACATCATCGGCATGCCGACGCTCTGGGTGCCGCACAGCTATACCGGCTGCTCCCAGCACGCCCCGGACGAGCATGTCCTGCCTTACCTGATGAAAGAGGGACTGGAGATGATGACGGGTCTGTTCTGGGATCTTGGCGACGGATTCCCCTGACGATCCCCTGCCGGCGTCTCTGCCTGTGCTCAGGTGTTTCGTTTCAGGCGTTGCGTTTCAGGCGGAGCGGCCAGAGCTTCAGATCGGCGACGGCTTTGAGGAAGGCAAGTATGGCCAGAACGCAAAGCGCGACCTTGCT
>JBCDEN010000094.1:0-9316 GCA_039179715.1 Pseudomonadota bacterium | reverse complement strand
GCGCGGTGCTCGCGCGCACGATCAGTTCCACCGGCACCGGTGTCTCCGCCGCATCGTCCCGGTCTTTCTGACCGAGCCGGTCAAGCAGAACCTTTGCGGCTCGCAGTCCCATCCGCTGACGGTCCTGCCGGATCGTGGTCAGGGCAGGCACGGAATATCCGGACATCTCGATATCATCGAAGCCGACAACCGAGATGTCCTCCGGGATCTGCAAGCCCCTTTCCGTCAGACCCGCGATCAGGCCAAAGGCGACCATGTCGGCGGAACAGAAAACGGCCGTCGGACGGTTGTCCATCGCGACGATACGGGCCGCGGCGGCATAACCGGATTCCACCGAAAAATCGCCCCTGATGATCCACTCCGACGGTGCCGGAAGGTCGAGCCGGTCGCGTTCCGCCAGCATCGCCTCCCGGCGCGCCGTCGTCAGAACGTTGCCGTCGGGACCGGTGACATGCGCGATTTTCCGATGACCGAGCGCATGCAGATGCCGTATCGCCAGTCGGGCACCTTCGGCATTGTCGCTCGTGATGACGGGAAAGTCCTGACCGGTGATCCACTCGCACAGGAAAACGATGCGCTCTCCGGCTCCTGCGGCCGTGCACGCCTCAAGTGCCGAGGCAGAAAGACGTCCGTCGAGCACCACCGCCCCGTCGATCCTGCCATCGAGGAAGTTCTCCGCAAGTGTCGAATCCTGGAACGGGTTGGTTTCCGTGTCCGTGATCAGAACGGAAAAATCCGTGTCGGCGAAACCCTCGCTGATACCGGCGAGAATTCCCGAGTAGAACGGTTTGCCGAGGTTTGGGACCAGGACGAGCACAGCGTTTGCGCGCTGCAGCCGCAGATTTCTGGCTGCCTGGTTGACGCGGTAACCCGTGCTTTGAATCGCATCGCGGACGGCTTGCCTGGTGCGTTCGCTGACCAGGGCGGGGTTGGTCAGAACCCGGCTGACTGTCGTTGGGGAAACCCCCGCAACCCGGGCAATGTCCTGTATCGTCGCAGGCTTCTGAATCATGCTCTCTATTCGCCATCCGTCAATTTTTTGGTTGACACTATTCTTCTGTTTTGTCGATTATGAAATCGATTTCATGATTAGAAAAGGGCTACGTGGAGCATTTTTTATCCGTATGAAATCGATTTCAAGGCGCTTGTGCGCTCATGGAGGGTGCGATGTTCGCTGCGCAAGGCAACACGAATTGCGAGACGATCTCATGAACGCGACAACGCGTTTCGACTTCTCCGGAACCTGCGTCATCGTGATCGGAGCGAGCCGGGGCGGAATTGGCGCGTCAATTGCCCGCGCGTTCCAGGATGCCGGTGCCGACGTTGAAATCACCGGCGCCGAGCCAGCTTGCCTGCCCGAAGATGCAGCCCGTTTCCGCTATACTCAGCTCGACGTCACGGACACGTCCGCCGTCGAGCATTTCGCCGCCGGCAGGACCGAGGTTGATGTGCTGGTTAATTGCGCCGCGATCACCCGGCGGGGCGAGGAAATGGAGATCGATTTCTTCCAGCACGTGCTCGACGTGAACCTTGTCGGTTCGATGCGCTGTGCAAAGGCCCTGCACGATGCGCTGTCCAAACGCCGTGGCCGCGTTATCAACATTGCGTCCATGTATGCCCGGTTCGGGTCACCCCGCAATCCGGCCTACGGGTCTTCAAAGGCCGGCATCGAGCAATTGACCAAGTCGTTGGCGATTGCGTGGGCGCCCGACGGCATTCGCGTGAACGCGATCGCGCCCGGCTTCATCGTGACGGAACAGTCTGCGCGCGCCCGGCAGGACCCGGCCTTTACCGAAGCCGTCGAAGCACGCACACCGCTGGGGCGCTGGGGGCAGCCCGGCGACATTGCCGGCCTGACCCTGTTCCTGGCGTCGGATGCCGCTGCCTTCATGACCGGAACATGTGTTCCCGTTGACGGAGGCTATTCCGTTGTCTGAGGAGAGATGCGTTGACTGAGACATCCCAAATCACCGCTGCGGTCATCGGGACCGGTTTTATCGGCACCGTGCACGTGCAGGCCCTGCGCCGCCTAGGTGTGCGTGTTTCCGGCGTGCTGGGATCCTCGCCCGAACGCGGTGCTGTCCGTGCCGCCGAAATCGGCGTCGATAAGGCCTATGGATCCCTGGAGGAGCTGCTGTCGGACCCAAGGGTCGATGTTGTTCACGTGACTTCGCCAAACCAGCTGCATCACCCGCAGGTCAAGGCCATCATCGCTGCGGGAAAACACGTCATCTGTGAAAAGCCGCTCGCCATGACAAGCGTACAGTCGGCGGAAATGGCTGATCTCGCCAGGGCATCGGGAAAGATCTGCGCGGTCTGTTACAACATCAGGTTCTATCCCCTGAACCAGCAGGCACACGCAATGGTCGAAGCGGGCGATCTCGGCGACATTCGCTTCGTGACCGGGCACTATCACCAGGACTGGCTGGCCAAGGCGACCGACTGGAACTGGCGCCTGCAGTCCGAGGTTGGCGGTGCCCTGAGATCTGTCGGCGACATCGGCACGCATTGGGTTGATCTGACGAGCTTCATCACCGGGATGAAGGCGAGCGCAGTCTTTGCCGACCTGATGACGTTTCTGCCGGAACGCCAGCGCCCGGCGGGACCGGTCGAGACGTTTTCAAGCGCACAGGGCGCGACCCGGACCGTATCGATCGATACCGACGACGCCTCTGCAATCATCATACGCTACGGCAATGGCGCCCGGGGCGTGCTGACCACTTCGCAGATCAATATCGGCCGCAAGAATTCGCTTCACTGGGACATTGCCGGAAGTTCGGCCAGTGCCGCCTGGGACAGTGAGACGCCCGATCATCTTTTCGTCGGACACCGGGATGCACCGAACCAGACCCTGATGCGCGACTTCACCTTGATGAACGAGGCCGGGACACGCGCCGCATCGCTGCCTACGGGCCATGTCGAGGGCTTTGCCGACAGTTTCTTCGCGTTTTTCCGCGCGGTCTATTCCGATGTTGCGGCAGGTGGAAGGAAAGCAGACAGCACTTGGGCAACCTTCGATGACGGTCACTATGAAATGCGCTTTTGCGACGCTGTTGTGAAATCGGCGCAGCAGGGACGCTGGGTGGATCTGGACGAGATTTGAGGACACTGAGATGAAACTCGGACTTCTGACTGCACCATTTGAATCCGTTGAGCTGATGGACGTCGCAGCCTGGTCCGGCGCGAACGGCTTCTCCGCGCTTGAAATCGCCTGCTGGCCGTCATCGGGCGGTGAAAAGCGGCGCTACGCCGGAACAAGCCACATCAATGTGGACGGGCTAAGCAGCGCTCAGGCGACGGAGATCCGGGACACGCTGAACGGGCACGGGCTGGAGATTTCGGGTCTTGGCTATTATCCGAACCCGCTCCATGCCGACGCCGAGCACCGTGACGAGGTGATCGGGCATCTGAAGAAAGTCATCACCGCTGCGGGCCTGATGGAGGTGCCGGTCGTCAACACCTTTGTCGGCGGCGACCGGAACCTGAGCGTCGATGACAACTGGCAGCGGGCGATCCGGATCATTTCCCCGATCGTGCACCATGCCCGGGATGCGGGCGTACGGCTCTGTTTTGAAAACTGCCCGATGATCTTCAGCTACGACGAGTGGCCGGGTGGCCACAACATCGCCTATTCGCCTAAAATCTGGCGGCGGATCTTCGCGGAATGGGGCGATGCGGTCGGCATGAATTTCGATCCCTCGCACCTGATCTGGCAGTTCATCGATCAGACACGCTTCATCAAGGAGTTCGGCCCGCATATCGCCCATGTCCACGCCAAGGACCTGATGGTTGATCATGACGGGCTCTACGAGAACGGCATCATGTCCGCCGGCATGGGCTGGCAGGTGCCGCGCCTTTGCGGGCTCGGCGACGTCGACTGGTCCAACTTCTTTTCCGGCCTCTACCGGGCCGGATATGACGGACCGGTGATCATTGAGCATGAAGACCGGCTTTTCGAAGGCACGGATGAAAAGGTCAGGCGCGGCTTTCTTCTGGCGCGCGACGTTCTGCAGCCATTCATCAAATAGAAGGGCGAACCGCCCCGCAAGCTTCACCCGAACGTTCACATGGGAGGAACTGAAAATGAAGAAACAAATCGCAGGTATGGCGGCCCTCGCCATCGCGGCAACGCTCGCTCCGGCCGCGTTTGCCGCCGACTACACAATCGGTGTGTCCAACACTGTTCAGGGCAACGGCTGGCGCGAGGAAATGATCTGCGCAATGCGCGCACAAGCCTTGGTGGAAGGCGATGTTTCGAACCTGATCGTGGCGCATCGCAACACCGATTCCGCCGGTCAGCTTGAAGACATCAACAACCTGATCGAAGCGGGTGTCGATGCCATCGTGCTCAACCCTTCGAACCCGGATGCCCTGAACTCGGCGCTGAACGCGGCAATGGAAAAGGGCATTGTCGTGGTCGCCGTTGATGCCGGCGTCACCGCGGACGGCGCCTATATCCTGTCCAACAACCAGGAGGAATATGCCTATCTCGGTGCCAAATGGCTGTTCGAACAGCTTGGCGGCAAGGGCGACGTCGTCTACATGCGCGGCATCGCAGGTGTTTCGGCCGACACGGATCGCGACAACGGCTTCAAGCGGGCCCTTGCAGAACATCCCGACATCAACGTCGTGCATGAAGTCTTCACCGGCTGGCAGCAGGACCAGGGCAAACAGCAGATGTTCGATTTCCTGGCCACCGGCATCCCCTTTGACGGTGTCTGGACCTCGGGCATCGACAACGTGATCGTGGATGCCTTCGTCGAATCCGGCGCGCCGCTGGTGCCGATCGTCGGCGCGGACAATGCCGGCTTCGTTCAGTACCTGACCGAGGTGGACGGCTTGACCGGCGCTGCCGTAACGAACCCCGGTTCAGTCGGCGGGGCCGGCATTGCGCTCGCGGTCGACATCCTGAACGGCAGCCCCCCGGCTGAAAAGACCGTGCTGGTCAACCCGGTTCTTTGGGAAAACGCGTCCGATGAAGGCCGTGCCACGATCACGGCGGCGCAGAACCCGAATCTCGATCCCGAATGGCCGGTTTCCGTGTCCGTACCGGGCTGGACCGACTACACCATGGATCAGATCATCGCCTGCAAGGGTCCGGGCGACAGCTGACACCCCGCTTTCAAATGCCCCGCCCATCTGTTGGGCGGGGCCCCGAAAAGACCAAACCCATGAGCGCGCATGAGCGGAACCCAGTTACTTGATGCGACCGGCATTGCCAGGGCCTTCGGGGCAGTCAAGGCGCTGACCGATGCCAGCCTCTCGCTTTCCGAAGGCGAAATCGTCGCGCTGATGGGAGCCAATGGAGCAGGCAAGTCAACTTTCGTGAAAATCATCACCGGGGCGCTTCGGCCCGACAGCGGCAAAGTGCTTATTCGCGGAAGGCAAGCACGGGTGGGCAGTCCCGCAGAGGCGCGGCGCTCCGGCCTTGTCCCCGTCTATCAGGAGCCCTCCCTGATCCCCGACCTGCACGTTGCCGACAACCTTCGCCTGACGGACACGCCCGCCGATCTTTTCATGCGCTGGGTCGGTGAACTGGGCATCGCGGATCTGAAACTGTCCGACATGATCGGAGACTTGCCGCTTGCAACCCTGCGCATCCTCGATCTTGCGCGCGCGCTGGCCAGCAAGCCCGACGTTCTTCTGCTCGACGAAATGACAGCGGCCTTGCCGACCGATCTGGTCGAACGGGTGCTGAAAGTCACCAGGGAGCAGGCCGACAACGGCATGGGCGTGATCTACGTGTCCCATCGCTTCAGCGAAATTTCCGAACTGTGCGACCGGGCGTCGGTGCTGCGCGACGGCAGGACGGTCGGCGATCTGAAGATCGAAAGCGGTGTTGAACAACGCGCCGTGGAACTGATGCTGGGTCAGAAACTGGACCTTGGCAATCGCGGGGCCGGCGAAACCCGCAGCAGCGCCGGGGTCAGCCCCCGCGTGCGCGTGCGCGAGCTCGCGATCGCGCCCAAGGTCACCGACATCACGTTTGACCTTTTTCCTGGAGAAGTGCTTGGCGTGGTCGCGCTGGAAGGACAGGGACAGGACGAACTCTTTGAGTGCATGGCCGGTTTCCTGCCGCCAAGTTCCGGCAGGATCGAGGTCAACGGAAAACCGGCCAACTTTCGCCACCCCGCGGATGCCATCGCGGCCGGGCTCAAATACGTTCCCGGAGACAGGGCGGACGCCCTGCTCGCCCAAAGATCGGTGCGCGAAAACATCGCCCTGCCCTTTTCCGCCCGTTTGAGGAATTGGGGCAACCTCCGGATACAGCGCGAAAGGGAGCGCGTCGCGCATGCCATCGAAAAGCTTCAGATCGACACCCGCGCCCAGGGGGAGGTCCAACGCCTGTCCGGGGGCAACCAGCAGAAGGTGACCATCGGGCGGTGGCTCGCCACAGGCGTTGAAACCCTGTTGCTGTTCGATCCGACGCGGGGCATCGATGTGCGCACGAAACGGCAGATCTACCCTCTTGTCCGGGAACTTGCCCAGCAGGGCGCCTCGGTGCTTTTCTACACGTCCGAACTTGAGGAAATCGCGCTCGCCTGCGACCGCGCTATCGTCATCTTCAACGGTCGGGTCGTTGATGTGATCGACGCGGCACATGCTGACGATCAAACGCTCCTGCATGCGGCCTATGGGCTGTCCGCTCAAGAGGGGGCGGCGTGAGGGATTTGATCAGAAAGAATGCCTGGGTGGCCGGACTGGTTGTCCTTCTGGTCGCGCTGCTTGCAATCACCAAGCTCATCCAGCCGTCCTTTGGCGCGTCCGGACTGGAGAGCATCGCGCGCGCGGCGCTGCCCTTCGCATTTGCCACCGCAGGTATGGCCGTGGTGGTCATCGTCGGCGGCATCGACCTGTCGGTTGCGTCGATGATGGCGGTATGCGCGGTCACCGCAGCCGTCCTGATGGAAAAAATGTCCGGCGTGCCCGCCATTATGATCGTGCTCGCGCTGGGGCTGGCGATGGGACTGGTCAACGGCGGACTGATCGTGGCGACACGTGTGCCGGACATCGTCGTTACGCTGGCAATGCTCTTTGTCTGGGAAGGCGTCGCACTGCTGATCCTCGAGACCCCGGGCGGATCGACCTCAGAATGGTTGCAGACAAGCATCCGCGGCAGCCTGGTTCCCGGTCTTCCCAATGCGCTTGTGATCATTGCAGCTTGCGTGGCGGGGGTCTGGATTCCCTTGCGGCGGTCCAGGCTGGGCATCTCGATCTACGCAACCGGGTCGAGCGAACTGGCAGCATTCCGCTCCGGTGTCGACGTCGGACGCACCCGGATCCTGGCCTACGGCGTCTGCGGAATCTTTTGCGCATTCGGCGGCCTTAGCCTGGCCTCGCTTACCGGCATCGGCGAGCCGGTCCCCGGCCCCTATCTCATGGCCTCTGTCGCCGCCGTTGTGCTTGGCGGCGTGGTTTTGGGCGGCGGGCGCGGCGGATTGCTCGGTCCGATCATTGCCGTTTTCATCTTGCGGATCGTGCGCACGATCCTGACACTTCTTGCCGTGGACCCGAATGTCACCACCATTATCGAAGGGACCATCATGGTCTGCGTCGTGATGCTGGGTACGGCTTTGACCTTGCGGGGAGCCAGAAAATGAGCATGGCGGCAACCGACCCGGCGCTGGTCCGTCTTGGGCGCTACTTGCGCGACAATCCCGTTTTTCCGCTGCTGCTTTTCCTGCTGCTGTTGATCGCGGCGCTCGAAATCATGCGGCCCGGTATCGTAACCCCATTCCGTGCCGGACGGGACGGTCTGATTTCGGCCTTCTGGGTGGGCAACCTGATCAAGTTCGCGATACCGCTCGCCATGCTCGCCGCCTGCCAGGTTTTGACCATGCTGACCGCTGGCATCGACCTGTCGGCCGGTATCATTGCCACGGTGGCAGCTTTCGTGTGTGCCACGCTGAGCTCGATCTGGGGCGTTACGCCTGCCGTTCTCATTGCCCTGTCGACCGGATTGCTTGTCGGGCTCGTCAACGGCATCGGGGTTGGCCTTGTCCGCGTGCATCCCTTGATAATGACGCTCGGAACGGGGTTGATTGCCACCGGCTGTCTCCAGGTCTACCAGCGCCTTGTCATCAATGCCGGGTCCGAAATTCCGGCCTTCCTTTCGTGGCTCGGAACCGGCCGCACGCTGTCGATGCCAAACGGGCTTTTCCTTTTCGTCCCGTTTGCGCTCTTTGTCTTCTGGCTCTTGCGCTTCACCGGATTCGGCAGGCTGCTGTTCGCACTCGGCTCCAACGAGAATGCCGCCAAGCTGTCGGGCGTTCGGGCCTGGCAGGTTTATGTCGCGCTCTATGTGCTCTCGGGCCTGATCGCGGCGATGGCGGGCCTGCTGTATCTCGGCATGATCCGCCAGACCTCGCTCAGCCTTGCAAACCCGTTGCTGCTTCCCTCCGTCGCCGCCGCCGTGATCGGAGGCACGTCCATTTTCGGCGGGCGCGGCAGTTTTGCCGGCGCGATCGTCGGAGCGCTCATCATCCGCGTTCTCGATACGATGCTGACGCTGATGCAGATGCCCGAAGGCGCCCGCACGGTTTTGTTCGGAGCGGTCATTCTTGCTGTGACGGCGATCTATGTCAGGATCACCGGGAGCCGCTAGAGCTCTTTCCGGCGAAAACCCTTGCTGAAAAGAATAGACTTCATTCCCGGCCGAAAATGTGTCAACTTATATTGACACTCAATAGAGGCGGGACCCATGTCAAAACCGTTTCCCTTTTCGGCGATCGTTGCCCAGGAGGACATCAAGAAGGCGCTGTTGATGGCAGCTGTCGAGCCGCTCCTGGGCGGTGTCCTCATCTTCGGCGACCGGGGGACCGGCAAATCCACCGCCGTGCGCGCCCTGGCGGAACTGCTTCCGAAAATCGAAACCCGATCCGGCTGCCGGTTCAATTGCGAACCCGCGCGTCCCCAGGACGCCTGTCCTGTCTGCAGCGTGAGCGGTGGCCGAAAACCGCCGAAAGCGATCAAGGCCCGGACGCCCATGATCGACCTGCCTCTGGGGGCAACCGAGGACAGGATCTGCGGCGCGCTCGATCTCGAAAAAGCGCTCGTCGCGGGCGAGAAGGACTTCGAACCCGGGCTTCTGGCTGCCGCAAACCGGGGCTTTCTTTACATCGACGAGGTCAATCTTCTGGAAGATCACCTTGTCGATCTGTTGCTTGACGCTGCTGCCTCCGGTGTCAACGTGGTTGAACGCGAAGGCCTCAGCATCCGGCATGCCGCCCGCTTCGCGCTCGTGGGCAGCGGCAATCCGGAAGAAGGCGACCTGCGTCCGCAATTGCTCGACAGGTTCGGCCTGGCCGTGGATGTT
>JBCDEN010000270.1:0-5989 GCA_039179715.1 Pseudomonadota bacterium | reverse complement strand
GTGTGTTGGGTGCGCCACCAGCCGACGCTGCGCCGGCCTAGAAGTTGTAAAGCGACAAGTGCGCTGGCGTTGATTGCCATTGACGCCGATACGGCTGTTCACGAAGTTCTGGACATCGAAGAATTTCGGTGAGCGCGCATGTGTCTGCCCAAGCCTCTTCTCCTTTACCCTGACGATGCTGTCAGGCGCGTCCATGTCGACGATGCCGTAAAGGTCGAAATCGCCGTGAATGCATTTACCGGCGGTGATCAGCGATCCCGACGTGAACTTCACGCAGCCGAAATAGGGATCTTCCGGGTTGCGCTCGACAAAATACTGACCGCCTCCGGGAATGTAGGTGAAGCTCTTCTGCTTCTCATGGGTGGACATTTCCGGATTCAACTGGCTTGCAAAGGAACGCCAGGCAACGAGAGCCTTTGCGTATTTTCCGTCGGTATAGGCACCCTCCCCGAACAGCTTCGGATCGACCACCAGTCCGGCAATGACACCACGCTTGGCAGCAGGCAGACGTGCTCCAGCCGGTGCGACGTTGTAGTCGGCCGTCTTCGCCTTGCAGTCCAGCCTTTTGGGCACCGCATGAGGTTCACCGATATGCTGAAGCGACGCCGTGTTGGTGCGCCTCACCAGGATCGCGACATTGTAAAGCTTTGCCGCATTCTTGAAGACGCCGATATGCGAGGCCTTCATGTGGGAGAGAATATCTGAACGACCAGCCATCAAAACCGCTCCTCGGTGAGCTGAATCGCGGCAACTCGCCATCGCCGCCCGATGAACGGATCATAGCAAGATCCGCTACGGAACATGCGTGATCTCCATCACGCTTGTTCGAGGCTTCAACAGTGATTTTGTGCCGCGCGCGGCACGTTGTCTTTTGTTCGCCCGCGCAGATGCCAGTTTTCGCCCGGTGGCTACGAAAAATTGATGCAAAAACGCTGCAGCACCTTTGTGGACGGTGGAATCGCTCACAAAGATTGTCTATGATCTGGCCAGAAATTGAAGCGTTCTTGAAACCTTCACACTTGGGCAGGTGGGCATTTTTTAAGACCAATTTCACCAAAACGCATACTTGTGACACGTATTACATCGCGATTAATGCCGCAGAGGTAGGTTTAGAAAGAAGAGGAAACAGGCCTCACATAAAGATCGGACAAACCGACGGGCAAAATTGATCTTACGAGAGGACAGGACATGTTCACACGAATGATCGCCGTGCTGGCAATTTTATTAGCAGGGACAGTACCAGCGCTGGCAAAGCGCGTTGCCCTTGTCATTGGCAACGGCGCTTACGAACACACGATTCCGCTACCCAACCCATCCAACGATGCTGAAAAAATGGCCGCGAAGCTGCGCAGCCTTGGCTTCGATGTCGTGGCCGGCCAGGATCAGACCTATACCGACATGCGCCGCTCGGTCCTGGATTTCGCCAAGAAGGCCTACGGGGCTGAAATCGCGCTGCTGTTCTATGCAGGACACGGCATGCAGGTCGGCGGCCAGAACCTTCTGGTTCCGATCGATGCAAGGATAGAAGACGAGACGTCGCTCGATTTCGAAACCATCTCCGTCGACTTCATCATGCGCCAGATGTCCAAGGACGTTAAGGTGCAGATGGTGTTTCTCGACGCATGCCGCGACAACCCGCTGGCAAGAACGCTCGCGCGCCGCATGGGACCGAGCCGCTCCGGCAGCCTTGGCACCGGCCTCGCGGAAATCAAGGTCGAGGAAACCGGTGGCGAAGGCTCCGTGATCGCATTTGCGACAAGCCCCGGCGATGTCGCGCTTGACGGCGAAGGGCAGAACTCTCCGTTCACGTCCGCTCTCATCCGGCATATCGATACGCCGAACGCATCGATCCAGACCGTGATGACGCGCGTTACCGGCGATGTCTATGATGCCACCGAAAGGCGCCAGCGTCCGTGGGTGAATGCCTCGCTGATCGGCGAAGTCTTCCTGAACAAGCAGGCAGCGCCGGCAGCGGCAGGCACCGAAGTCGCCGCGCTCGGCAACACGGCAACAACCACGCCCGTGCCGAACCAGGCAGTGACAAATGCCGCGACCGCTGCAGCCGCCACAGCTCAGCCGAACCTGGACTGGGAGCGCGAGAAGCTGATCTGGGAAGCTGCCAAATCCAGCGATACCGTGCCTGACTACGAGTCCTATCTGTCGGCCTATCCGAACGGGACGTTCGCTGACTTCGCCCGCAACTCGATCAAGCGTCTGCAGGGCGGTGCCCAGGTTGCGGCCGTCAATCCGGCTGCCACGGCCCCGGCAAACGCGGCCCAGGGTGCGGCTCCGGGTGCTGCTGTCACGTCCTTGCCAAACCCGCAGACTGCCGTTCCCGGCACCGCCGAAACGGAAGCCGCACTCGGCTGGAACCGGACCGCGCGGCGTGAAATCCAGACGCGCCTCAACCTGACCGGCAACAATGTCGGGCGTCCCGACGGTGCCTTCGGACCCAAGACGCGGGCCGGCATCACAGCCTGGCAGACGGCGAATGGCCTGGTTCCGACCGGCTTCTTCACCGCCTCTCAGCAGCTGCTGCTGACCAATCAGACGGCAACGCAATATTCGGCCTATATCACTGAAATCAAGCGTAAGCAGCAGGCCGCGTCCGCGTCACGCAGCACCACGACCCGGCGCAACAACTCCCAGCCCCAGCGTGCGACCAACACGCAAAGGCGGAACAATGGCGGAGGTGTCAATCCGGCAGGCGCAGCCTTTATCGGCGGTGTCGTGGGCGGCATCATCGGTGGCGCAATCGGCCGCTAGGCAACAGTCAGTCACATCAGCAGAAAGCCCGGCAACACCGCCGGGCTTTTTTCATTCATTCAATCAAGCTTGAGACTGATCCGCTTGAGACGCGAGGATTTTGCCTCATCGAGAACCCTGACCACCTCTTGAAAATCGATTGTGGCATCTGGGATAAGCACTGCGGCCTGCGCCCCCGCGGCCGCAAGCCGGTCGAGTTCCTGCGCCAGCATGTTCAAGGGAACATTTATTCCATTCACGACGAGCTGCGGCTGCGCCGCGCCGGGCCCCGCCCTCAGGTTGACAAGCACGGCCGGTACGCCTTGCACGGCGGCAGCGTCAGAAACACCGGACCCGTCTCCACCGCCAAGTGCCACATCCAAGGGCCGCCAGATCCCGAATGTCGAGGACAGCAGGAAAAACATGACAAGAATGAAAATCACATCGATGAGCGGTGTCAGCGGGATGCGTCTGCGCTTTCCAATCGGTGGATGAATCAGGATCATATGCGATGTCTTCAATCGAAACGACAGGACCGCCCGACCTTGTCATATACCCGCGGTCCGCGTCAAACCGCATCGGAAACAGGAAATTGACCAAGATGGCACTCTTGCTTAGCGTAAGTTCCCAATGATCGGAGAGTGTTCTTTCATGGCGATGGCCGCGCGCATGAGGCATCGGGTTTCACGGGCTCTGCCCGTCAGCCGGACCGTTGCCGTCTTGTCCGCCAGCGTTCTCTTTCTACTGACATCACCCCAGGAGGCACGCGCCGGATTGCGGGTTTGCAACGGCTCCGTTGATCTGGTGAATGTGGCGATCGGGTACGACACCGAGGACGGATTGCGCACGGAAGGCTGGTGGACAATCACATCGAATGCCTGCAGCCAGGTTCTGCAGGAACCGCTCAAGGCCACCAATTACTACCTGCATGTCTCAGACGGGTTCGGCGAAGGACGCCTTGGCGGGGATGTGACGCTGTGTATCCGGCAGGAAAAGTTCGTTCTTTTCGATGGCGATCAATGCTGGCAAAGAGGCCTGATCGAGGCGGATTTTTTCAAGATCGAGACGGAAGGCGCCGAAGACTGGACAGTTTTGTTGTCATATGACTGATTTTTGTGTCAGATGGCGTTGAGTGCTGATTTTGCTATCGTTTCGGCGTGATGTTTTCGGGGGAATTACATGCGGTTTTTGACGCAGTTCGTCACATTTTGTTTTTTGAGCGCAGTCTCTGTTGTGCCAGCCCTGGCGCAGGCGCCGACCGGCAAGATCAGTCTTGAACTGAACCACGTCCAGCCAACCCAGGACGGCGGCTGCCGACTGTCGATCATCGCGACAAACGGTCTGGAACGCCCGATGAACCAGCTTGGCCTGGAGATTGTTGCCTTCAACACGGACGGTCTTGTCGATCAGTTTCTGCGCCTTGAGTTCTCGCGCATTTCTGCGGGCAAAACCAAGGTTCTCCAGTTTGATCTGGCTGGAAAGGCCTGTGACAGCCTGTCCAGGCTTCATATCAACGACGTATTGAACTGTGTTCCGGCAAGTGTCACGGACGTCTACTGCCCGGACTTGCTGGACCTTGGAAACCGGACAGCGATTCAGTTCGGCGACTGACCGTGTCACGCGAGACCGCATGGAGCCGGATCTGAATGCCTGAATCGTCCTCCTCACTCCTGGAACTTGGCGGACCGGTCGTCCTTGTGCTGCTGGGGATTTCGATCCTTGCGCTCGCGGTCATTCTCGCCAAGGCATTTCAATTCTCGAACGCGCGGGTCGGCCGTCATACGCTCGTGCGGCAGGCGGTGACGATGTGGCGCACGGGAGACCGCACAAAGGCAACACAGGTTCTTCTGAAGGACCGCTCCCTGTCCGCAGGACTTATCCGAAGCGCCATGGATGCCATCCAGATGCTGGAAAACCAGCCGCTCGGACCGCAGGAACGCGACATCCGGGAAGAACGTCTGCGCGAAGAGATATCAGCGCGTGCGGCTGACCGCCTTTTTGCTCTTGCCAGTTGGCTGAAGGCACTCGACCTCGTCACACAGATTGCGCCGCTGCTCGGATTGTTCGGAACCGTGCTTGGAATGATCGAAACCTTCCAGACGCTGCAGGAATCGGGTTCGGCAGCAAATCCGGGCACACTGGCAGGCGGCATCTGGGTCGCGCTGCTCACCACGGCCTGCGGCCTTGCCGTCGCAATTCCGGTCTCGGTGGCAGTCACGTGGTTTGAAACGCGCCTTGAAAAAGAGCGGGCCGCGCTCGAAGTGCTGCTGACGGGCGTCTTTACCGCCGGAACCGGTGCGCCGCAGCCGTCATCTTGACACCTTGAAGGCCTCAATCGAATAAACCCCCGGCTTTGCAAGGACGCTGGCAATGCGCCCTGCCGGCCTGCTGGTGAATGCGGAGGGCTGGTTCTCCTTCGGCCTGTTCCAGACGGTGAGGATCAGGCTATATTCATCCTGTTCGTTGCCCGGAAACGAGACTGGAAATCTGAAGCGCCAGCCGCCAATCCGGTTGGTGCTGTTTTCAGGACGCACATAACTGCGTGCATCATGGATCTGCCCGCTCCTGTCGATGAGATAAAGCTCAGGCGGTCCCTTCCCGCTCAAATCCAGACCGGCGGCTTCCGCCTGTGCAATGCGTCCAATCGGCAGATCGCGTTCGATAACGCCAGACAAAAATGTTCCGCTTCTGATATTGGTGCTGGCCAGCTTGACCAGCCCCGGCGCCTCAATTCCGTTCGACGTGTCGAGCGTATCGAGAGCAGCGCACTGTCCGCTTGAAATCGGACGCACCTGCATGTCGGGGTCGTAGCCCTGAGTGCCCTGAAACTTGCTGTAGAATTCCAAGAACCGGGGAATACCGACACCAAAGGCAAGGATCTCTGCCGTATCGGTTCCTGCGGCCAGGACAGTGATATGTGCACAACTGCCAATGTCATAGTTGGCAACATAGGACGTCACCTTCGCAAGCGGGTCGATCGTCGGCACGTCTTCCGGCGGCACACTTGGCTCGGGGTTCGCGATTGCGGGTGCCAGCGGAACGCTGGAGGTCTCGGGGTCCCTGGGAAGCACCGACGGGGAGATGATCTCCGCGGGCTGGACCGCGGCAACCTGTTCTTCTGCCGGCTCAACCGCCTGCACGTTTCCCGGTGCCACCTGAACGGGGCTGGCGCTTGCCGCGGGGACAGTCTCGCTCTCGACCTGGCTGACCGGTGCGCTCGCAGCAACGGGAATGTTCTGGGTCG
>JBCDEN010000634.1:0-2944 GCA_039179715.1 Pseudomonadota bacterium | reverse complement strand
GGGCATTCCAGCTCTCCTCAGGGGAGCTCCAGACATGAACAGCCTCGTCTCCGTCGGAACGGCGGCAGCCTACGTGTTTTCCTTGATCCCGACCTTTTCGCCGCAGCTACTGCCTGCAGGCACGGTCAATGTCTATTACGAAGCCGCCGCGGTCATCGTGACCCTGGTTCTGATCGGGCGCTGGCTGGAAGCGCGTGCGAAGGGACGAACCTCCGAAGCGATACAGCGTCTCCTGAAGATCGCGCCCAAAACCGCGCGTGTCAGGCGGGACGGCGTCTTGTCCGAGATCGACATCACCCGTGTTGCACTGGGCGACATCCTTGAAGTGCGTCCCGGCGAACGGCTCCCCGTCGATGGGCAGGTGATTGAAGGATCCACCTATGTGGACGAAAGCATGATCACGGGAGAGCCGGTACCGGTTGCGAAGCAATTGGGCGATGTGGTGATCGGCGGGACCATCAACCAGAAAGGAAGTCTCGCATTCAAGGCCACAGCCGTCGGCAACGACACGATGCTCGCGCAGATCATACGGTTGGTCGAGGAGGCACAGGGCGGGAAACTGCCGATACAGGCCATTGTGGACCGGGTTACGATGTATTTCGTACCCGCCATCATCGCGCTGGCATTGCTTACCTTCGGTATCTGGTTGCTCTTCGGGCCGGAACCAGCCCTGACATTCGGTCTCGTGAACGCAGTCGCGGTCCTGATCATTGCCTGTCCATGCGCGCTGGGCCTCGCCACGCCGACTTCCATCATGGTCGGAACCGGACGCGGCGCAGAGATGGGTGTCCTGTTTCGCCGCGGTGATGCGTTGCAGGTTTTGAAAGAGGCACGTGTCGTTGCTTTCGACAAGACCGGAACGCTGACAGAGGGCGCACCAAGCCTGACCGACCTGGAGGTTGCACAAGGTTTCGACGCCCCATCTGTGCTGAGCCGCATCGCAGCGGTGGAGACAAGATCCGAGCATCCGATTGCGCGGGCGATCGTTGCCGCAGCTGAAGACCGGAACCTTCAACTGCCGAACGTAACGGAGTTTGAAAGCGTTACCGGCATGGGCGTTGCTGCAAATGCGGACGGTGTCAGAGTTGACATCGGTGCGGACCGGTACATGGTTTCGCTCGGGCTGGACGTGAGTGTCTTCAAAGACGCGGCCGAGCGGCTCAGCAATGACGGAAAGTCTCCCCTCTACGCTGCCTTCGACGGCAAGCTGGCGGCAATGGTCGCCGTATCCGATGCCATCAAGGAAACCTCCCTGCCGGCAATCGAGGCGCTGCATGCGCTCGGTCTGAAAGTCGCAATGATCACCGGCGACAATGGCCGTACGGCAAACGCCATCGCGCGGCGGCTCGGGATCGACGAGGTCGTTTCCGAAGTCCTGCCGGGCGGGAAGGTTGACGCGGTAAAAGCACTGAAGTCAAAGCACGGGAGCGTTGCCTTTGTCGGCGACGGCATCAACGATGCCCCGGCGCTGGCAGAAGCAGATGTGGGACTTGCCATCGGCACCGGTACTGACGTTGCGATCGAGGCGGCGGATGTGATCCTGGTGTCGGGTTCGATTGCCGGCGTCTCGAATGCGATTGCGCTCTCAAAAGCGGCGATGCGCAACATCAAACAGAATCTGTTCTGGGCCTTCGCCTATAACACGGCACTGGTGCCTATCGCGGCCGGTGTCCTGTATCCGGGCTTCGGCATTCTCTTGTCACCGGTCTTTGCCGCCGGCGCCATGGCGCTGAGCTCGGTTTTCGTCATCGGCAACGCTTTGCGGCTCAGCAAGTGGAGCCCTAATCCGCCGGGCGGACAGCGCCCGGAAGCATCATCGGGCTCGCTCCGTGTTGCACCAGCCGAATGAAGCCGCCAATCCCGGCACAGGCCCGTGTGTCGCGGCGCAATCCTGCATTGTTGTCTCCGGCCGACTGCATTAAGACCAACAGATGGCACACTTTTTTCGCCGACCATTGAGCATGCTGGCTGCATGTAGGGGAACGCCGGAGACATGGCAGAAAAACCAATATGGCAATTGAGCGCGACAGAGCTCGCGGATCGCATTGCAAATCGCGCCGTCACGGCTGAAGCCGCCGTGACGGCGACCGTTGCGCGCATGCGTGCGGTCAACGATCATCTCAACGCGGTGGTCGACGATCTCGGCGACGAGGCGATTGAGCACGCGCGCCGTCTCGATGCCAGGCTCGATGAAACCGGGCCCGCCGGGCCGCTGCACGGTGTGCCGGTCACCATCAAGATCAATGTCGACCAGCAGGGCAAGTCCACCACAAACGGTGTCAGGGCCTTTGCGGATGTTGTTGCACCGGCAGACGCTCCCTTTGTCAAAAATCTGACCCATGCCGGCGCCGTGGTCATCGGCCGGACGAACACGCCCGAGTTTTCCTTCCGCGCGACCACGACCAATGAATTGCACGGGCGCACCTTCAATCCATGGAATGACTGGGCCTCGTCCGGCGGCTCGTCCGGAGGTGCTTCCACCGCGGTGATGAGCGGCATGGGCCCAATCGCGCATGGAAATGACATTGGCGGGTCCTTGCGCTTTCCCTCCGCCGCAACGGGTGCGGTCACAGTCAAGCCGGGGCTTGGCCGGACACCGGCATGGAACCCCTCGCAGAACGCAGAGCGCGGCCTGCTCGCTCAATTGATGTCGGTACAAGGTGTCATCTGCCGCGAAGTCCGCGATGTCCGCCTCGCAATGAGGTCCGCGATTGCATATGATCCCAATGATCCCTGGCAGGCTCCAGTGCCATTTGACGGCCCGATGCCGGAAAAACCGATAAGGGTCGGCTTCACCAGGAACACCTATCAGTTCGATATGCACCCGGCGATTGCCAAAGCGCTCGAAACAGCGCGCGACTGCCTGGCGGATGCCGTATACGAATATGATGAAATCGAGACCCCCGACATAAGCGAGATCTGCGAGGCAGGCTACCGCGCCCAT
>JBCDEN010000391.1:0-4679 GCA_039179715.1 Pseudomonadota bacterium | reverse complement strand
TCTTTCGGCCAGTAGTCGATGCCGTAGCCCGGCAGCGTCGAAAACGGGTTGAGCCGTGTGCCGAGCGCAAGAACGACATCGGCCTTGGAAATCAGTTCCATGCCGGCCTTCGAGCCGTTGTAGCCGAGCGGGCCGGCGAACAGGCGATGGGAACTGATTTCCAAGGCCGACGTCGTTCTTGCGCTCGGCACACGGCTCAACCCGTTCTCGACGCTGCCGGGCTACGGCATCGACTACTGGCCGAAAGACGCCACGATCATCCAGGTCGACATCAACCCCGACAGGATCGGACTGACCAAGCCCGTCACGGTCGGTGTGGTCGGAGATGCCAAGAAGGTGGCGGAAACGCTTCTGGAACGGCTGTCGCCAAGCGCCGGCAACAGCGGCCGCGAGGATCGTGTTCACACGATCGCGCAGACGAAGTCCCGCTGGGCGCAGCAACTGTCGTCCATGGATCACGAAGATGATGACCCGGGCACCAACTGGAACGAGCGTGCACGTGCCGCCAAGCCGGACTGGCTGAGCCCGCGCAAAGCTTGGCGTGCCATCCAGGCCGCTCTGCCCAAAGAAGCCATCATCAGCTCCGATATCGGCAACAACTGCGCCATCGGCAACGCCTATCCGAGCTTCGAAACAGGCCGCAAATACCTGGCACCGGGTCTGTTCGGTCCGTGCGGGTACGGTCTGCCGGCAATCGTCGGCGCCAAGATCGGCTGCCCCGACACGCCGGTCGTCGGGTTTGCGGGCGACGGTGCCTTTGGCATCGCGGTCACGGAACTGACGGCAATCGGGCGCAAGGAATGGCCGCCGATCACCATGGTGGTGTTCCGCAACTACCAGTGGGGTGCGGAAAAGCGCAATTCGACGCTCTGGTACGACGACAACTTCATCGGCACGGAGCTCGACGAGGACGTGAGTTATGCCGAAATCGCGAAGGCCTGCGGCCTGCAGGGTGTTCAGGCCCGGACGATGGACGAGCTGACCCAGATGCTCGACAAGGCCATCGACGACCAGATGAAAAATGGCAAGACGACGCTGGTCGAGGTTCTGATCAATCAGGAACTCGGTGATCCGTTCCGCCGCGACGCGATGAAAAAGCCTGTTGCGGTCGCCGGGATATCCGCGACCGACATGCGGCCTCAAAGGGGCGCTTAAGCCCCCCGCACCGGTTTGCCATCGGTCTCCGGGGCACTCCCCCTCACGAGGACGATCGGCAAATCGTTTGAACCGGTGCCGCCGCCAGACAAGCGGCGGCACCAGCCCACCGGTCAGGGATCTCGCCGGCCGTCTTCGCGGGACGGCATCGTCGGCGGTCAGACCGGTCAGCCAGTGCCAGGAAAGCAAGGTCGGATGAAACCTTTGGAAGAAATCCTGCGGAATGCCGCACGTTCAGACAAGACAATTGTCCTGAGCGAAGGCACTGATCCACGGGTTGTCCAGGCTGCGGTTGAAGCGCGAAAGCAGGGTATCGCCCGGATCATACTGGTCTGCGACACCGAAGCGGACGATGCGCAACTGGCACTTGCCGGGGAGGTCGATGGGCTGGATATACACCGGCCCGCGGTGTCGCCCCTGACGAAAGAGCTTGCAGAGCTCTACCACTCCATACGCAAGCACAAGGGCGTGGACGCCGACCAGGCACTGCAGCAGGCGCTGACGCCACATGTCTATGCGGCGCTGCTGGTGAAAGCCGGACACGCAGACGGCTGCATCGGCGGCGCAGTCCTGTCTTCGGCGGAAATCATCAAGACCGCGATCCAGGTCATTGGCGTCGCCGAAGGCACAAAACTCGTTTCGAGTTTCTTTCTCTTTCTCTTTTGTGAAGACCACCACGCGCGCAAGGGTCCGTGTATCTTTTCCGATGCCGGACTGGTCGTCGATCCGAGTGCGGAGGATTTGTGCGAAATCGCCATTGCATCCGCGCGCTCCTTCGAAGACCTGACGAATGAAGCGGCGAGGATTGCCATGCTGTCGTTTTCAACACGGGGAAGCGCGGAACATCACGCCGTCTCGAAGGTTCAAAGGGCAACGATGCTCGCGCGCGAAGCTGCCCCTGACCTTCTCATCGACGGGGAATTGCAGTTTGACGCAGCGTTCGTACCGGAGGTTGCTCAGTCGAAGGCAGCGGACAGTCCCATTGAAGGTAACGCGAACGTTTTTATCTTTCCCAACCTTGACGCCGGAAATATTGGGTACAAGATCGCACAGAGGATTGGGGGGGCG
Source organism: Pseudomonadota bacterium (assembly GCA_039179715.1). Classification (GTDB taxonomy): domain Bacteria; phylum Pseudomonadota; class Alphaproteobacteria; order Rhizobiales; family Stappiaceae; genus Roseibium. Next base: position 2,456 of record JBCDEN010000391.1, on the reverse strand, counting down.
AAGGCTATCGGGCCGATCCTGCAAGGACTATCGCACCCGGCAAATGATTTGTCGCGCGGATGCAGCTCGGAGGATATTCTTCACATGATCGCAGTCACGACAGCACAGTCGCTCCACAAGGACGCAGCGACAACAGCGGCGGAGGGAGCCGTATGACGGCGCCCGTTGTCGATACCTCGCCGAAAGTCTCCGACGAGGTTCGCAAGACAACCTGCTACATGTGCGCCTGCCGCTGCGGCATCAATGTGCATCTGAAGGACGGACAAGTCGCCTATATCGAGGGCAACAGGGATCACCCGGTCAACAAGGGCGTTTTGTGCGCCAAGGGCTCTTCCGGCATCATGCAGGTCAACGCACCGTCGCGCCTGCGTGCCCCGCTCAAGCGCACCGGACCGCGCGGATCGGGAGAATTTGAGGAAATCTCCTGGGACGAAGCGCTCGAGATCGCGACGTCCTGGCTGGAGCCGATCCGCAAAACCGCCCCGGAAAAACTCGCGTTTTTCACCGGGCGAGACCAATCGCAGAGTTTCACCAGCTTCTGGGCCCAGAATTTCGGCACACCCAACTATGCGGCCCATGGCGGGTTCTGTTCGGTCAACATGGCGACCGCTGGCATCTACACGATGGGCGGCGCCTTCTGGGAATTCGGCCAGCCGGACTGGGACCACACCAAGCTTTTCATGATCTTCGGCGTCGCGGAGGATCACGATTCCAATCCGATCAAGATGGGGCTCGGCAAGCTCAAGTCGCGTGGCGGCAAGGTGATCGGCGTCAATCCGATCCGCTCCGGATACAACGCGATTGCCGATGAATGGGTCGGCATCACACCCGGGACGGACGGATTGTTCATTTCCTCGCTGATCCACGTCCTGTTGAAGGCCGGAAAGGTCGATCTGGCGTATCTTGCCCAGTTCACAAACGCACCATGCCTTGTCAACGCGACGAAGGGGTCACCAGAGGAAGGGCTGCTGATCCGCGATGACGACGGCAAACCGCTGGTGATCGACCGGTCAAGCGGAACGCTGCAGCCATTCGACAAGCAAGGCGTCAAACCGGATCTGGCGGCGCAGGTCGACATGGACGGCGTTACCCACAAAACCGTCTTTCAGCACCTTGCCGACCGGTTTCTATCCGATGATCACAGCCCGGAAGCAGTCTCCGAACAATGCGGTGTGCGCCCGGGCCGTATCAGGGCGATTGCCGCAGAGCTTGCGCGCGTTGCCTTCGAGGAGGCATTTGAACTGGACCAGCCCTGGACTGATTTCCGCGGTACCCGGCATGAGAAAATGCGCGGCCGTCCGGTCAGTTTCCATGCCATGCGCGGCATCTCCGCGCATTCCAACGGGTTTCAGACCTGCCGCGCGCTTCATGTTCTGCAGATCCTGCTCGGCACGGTGGAGGTTCCGGGCGGGTTCCGGTTCAAGCCGCCCTACCCGAAACCCGTCGAGGCCCATCCGACACCACACTGCCACTCAAAGCCGGATTGCCCCCTGGATGGACCGCATCTCGGCTTCGTGCGCAGTCCGGCCGATCTGGCCCTGAAAGAGGACGGCACGCCGGCGCGCATCGACAAGGCGTTCACCTGGGAGAACCCGCTATCGGCTCACGGGCTGATGCATATGGTGATCTCCAACGCCCATGCGGGCGATCCCTACAAGATCGACACGCTGTTCTTCTACATGGCCAACATGGCCTGGAACTCGTCCATGAACACCCGCGGTGTCATGGACATGCTGACAGACAAGGATGACAACGGCGATTACGTCATCCCGCGCATCATCTATTCCGATGCGTATTCATCGGAAATGGTCGCCTATGCGGACCTGATCCTGCCCGACACGACCTATCTGGAGCGGCACGACTGCATCTCGCTGCTCGACCGGCCGATCTGCGAGGCGGATGCTGCGGCCGACGCCATTCGCTGGCCGGTGATCGAACCCGACCGCGACGTGCGCGGTTTCCAATCCGTGCTGGTCGACCTCGGATCGCGGCTGAAGCTGCCCGGCTTTGTCGATGAAAACGGCACCGCGCTCTACAAGGACTACGCGGATTACATCGTCAATCACCAGCGCAGGCCGGGGATCGGACCGCTCGCAGGGTTTCGCGGCAACGGTACGAAATCCGGCCGCGGCGACGTCAATCCCAACCAGTTGCAGCGCTATATCGACAATGGCAGTTTCTTCGTCGAACACGTGCCGGCCGAAGCAACCTATTACAAGCCCTGGAACGCGGCCTACCAGGACTGGGCGGTGGGGCTCGGTTTCTTCGATGCGCCGCAGCCCTATCTGTTTCAGCTCTATGCCGAACCGCTGCGCCGGTTTCAGCTGGCTGCGGAGGGTCACGGAGACCGGCAACCGCCCGATCATCTCCGGCAACAGATCAAAGACTATCTCGACCCGCTTCCGGTCTGGTATCCGCCCATCGAGGACAGCTCCGTCGATACGGACGCGTTTCCG
>JBCDEN010000671.1:0-2722 GCA_039179715.1 Pseudomonadota bacterium | reverse complement strand
TTGATGTTCGCTTCGGAGACTGCTGGAGCAACGATGGCAGCGTCAAATTCACCGCACTCGCGCCCCGGAAAGGCTGAGCTTCATCGCAACAGGACATCGAGCGCCGGCATGCTGGTCAGCACGGCGAGCGCGATCAGCACATAGGCGGCCTTCCTGTAAAATCCCGGTCTTGCCTTGCCGAATCCCCTCGCGCCGAGAAAGATCGCCAGTCCGTAGACCGGAGCCGCGATCATGAGCAGACGCGCGACGTCCGCGGTGAAAAAGCCGTGCAGCGCATAAGCGGCAAACGTTCCGACACTTGCCAGGGCGAAAAAGACGATCAGGTTGGCCCTGACAACCAACGGGTCGCTGGAACTGGAGAGCCACATGGCAACGACAGGCGGCGCGGAGACCTGAGAGACACCGCCGAGGACGCCTGATACGCCTCCCGTTGCGAATGAAACCGCCGGGTGAGGCGGGCGCTGGTAGCGCCAGCCCGACACAAGCAGGCCCAAAAGGCAGACGACGATCGCGAAAATGATCCAGCGCAGCACCAGGACGTTTGCGGTCGCGAGCAGCCACGCGCCGAGATGAACGAAAAGGATTGCGCCAAGAACGGCGGGCAGGACCGTCCGCCAGACGCAGTTTTTCACCGCGCGGACAACGAGCGGCAGCGTCACGATACTGTCCACGAAAAGGAATGTGGCCGCGGCGACCGATGGCGGCACGACGCTGGTGGCGAGCGGAATGAAGATCATGCCGGCACCGAACCCGGTAAACCCGCGTACGCAGCCTGCAACGAACAGGACAGTTGCGAGGAACAGCAGCAGGCCGGGAGAAAAGGCTTCGAACAGGGCGGACATCCAGGCTCGCTGGCGCTTGAAAACAAGGCGGTGACCGCGCCATCATTGCCCGTTTTCCTTGCGATTGCGACCAATTCCGCACGAACGTTGCCGATCCCGCGTACCGGGACCGGTTTTGGACAGTCTTTCAGTCGGTCCTACCCGCTTTCGCTGGCATCGGCGCTCAAGTTTTGTTACCGCTTTGTTCCATGACACATGCGATTCGATTGCTCGGCATCGACCCGGGATTGCGGCGCACCGGCTGGGGCATGATCGAGACGGCGGGAAACCGGTTGTCGTTCATTGCGTCGGGAACGGTTACGTCCGACAACAAGAAGAGCCTGGCCGAGCGTCTCGTCGAACTGCATGACGGGCTGGCCGAGATCGTACGCGCGCACGACCCGATGGAAGCGGCCGTGGAACATACATTCGTGAACAAGGATGCCGGAGCGACGCTGAAACTCGGGCAGGCGCGCGGGATCGCGCTGCTTGTGCCGTCGCTTGCCGGGTTGCCGGTCGCCGAATATGCGCCCAATCTGGTGAAGAAGACCGTGGTCGGCACGGGACATGCGGAAAAGGAGCAGATCCGCGCCATGGTGAAGATCCTGATGCCCAGGGCAACCTTCAATTCCGACGACGCCGCCGATGCGCTGGCGATTGCCATTTGCCATGCACAGCATCGCGGCAGCGGTTCGGCACGCCTGATGGCGCAGGGGGCGGCATGATCGGCAAACTGAAGGGCACCATCGACAGTTACGGCGAGGACCATGTCATCCTCGATGTGCATGGTGTCGGCTACCAGGTCCATTGTCCGTCGCGTATCCTTCAGGGACTGCCGAGGCCAGGAGAAGCTGCGGTGCTGTTCATTGAAACGATCGTGCGCGAAGACATGATCCGTCTGTTCGGGTTCGGACACGAGGCGGAGCGGGAATGGTTCCGCATCCTGATGACGGTGCAGGGCGTTGGCGCCAAGGTCGCGCTGGGCATCCTTGGTATCCTGAAGGCCAGCGAAGTCGCCAATGCGATCGCGCTCGGCGACAAGGCCACGATCTCGCGGGCTCCGGGTGTCGGCAAACGTGTTGCCGAACGCATCCTGAGTGAACTCAAGGACAAGGCTCCTGCGCTCGCAAGTGTCGACCAGGGCACGATTGCCGTGTCGCAGAGCGTTTCCGACAATGTGGCCGCGCGCCCGGTTGCGGAAGCCGTCTCCGCGCTGGTCAATCTGGGCTATGCCCAGGCCCAGGCGAGCGCTGCTGTCGCCAAGGCCATGCAATCGGCAGGCGACGAGGCACCGACGGAAACCCTGATCCGCCTTGGCCTGAAGGAACTTGCCGGATGATCGCGTTCACCTATGCCGTCATTGCGATTGTGTTTGTGGTGCTGGGTATCGGTGGGATCATGTATCTCGATCACAAGTTTTCCCAGTCGGTTGGCGACCGGCAATTTGCCATCAAGGGTCGGCGTATCGATACGGACGACCCGTTTGTGCGCAGCCAGTTCCGCAAATTCTATGCGTTCAGGGTCGCGTGGTCGATCCTGCTCATCGTGCTCCTGTTTGTTGTGGTAAGCCATGTCGGATGAAACCCGGATCGTGACGCCCGAAATCCGCGGCGACGAAATCGACAGCACCATGCGTCCGCAGGCGCTGGATGACTTTGTCGGGCAGGCGCAGGCCCGGGCAAATCTCAAGGTGTTCATCGGGGCGGCGAAGGCGCGTGGTGAAGCGCTCGACCATGTCCTCTTTGTTGGTCCGCCCGGCCTGGGCAAAACAACGCTCGCCCAGATCATGGCGCGGGAACTGGGCGTCAATTTCCGGGCAACCTCCGGTCCTGTCATTGCCAAGGCTGGCGACCTGGCCGCGCTGCTCACCAACCTGGAAGAGCGGGACGTGCTCTTCATCG
>JBCDEN010000838.1:0-1723 GCA_039179715.1 Pseudomonadota bacterium | reverse complement strand
TCAGGCGCGTGATCTCCAGGTCATCAAAGCCGAACCTGGCTGCGAGGTCGTCGTAGTAGTTGTCCGGCAACTTCAGCGGCTCAAATCCATTTGTCATGAGCGCGGCTGCGGTTGCGAAAATATCGGCGCATGAAAAGGCGATGTGCTGGACAGCGGAAGTGGCACGGTCCGCGATGAATTGCCCGGCCAGCGTCTCTTTCGACTCCGCACCGTTGAGTGTCAGACGAAAGACGCCGTCGGACGCCTCGATCACCTGACTGCGCACGATGCCGCCCGGATCAACGACGTCAAAGACCGGACGCTTGGTCACGGCGAACTGTGCCGTATAGAACAGCGACCAGCTCAGCATCTCGGCATAGTCCATTGTCTGCGCGATGTGATCGACCGTCTGAAGCAACCCGGCATCGGCACCGCTTTCTACCGGTTCGAATTCCACATCCCAGACACCGGAAAGTCCGCTTGGCTCATCAAGCAGGTGCATGATCGACCCGCTCACGGCACGAATTGCCGGCAGGGCCATTTCGCCGTCGTCCAACGGCTGGCGAAAGGGTTCCGCCCCGAGGCGCGTGGCCCGGTCCACGGCAGCTCTCGCACTGTCGACACGCAGGCCGATGTCGCAAACGCCGAGCCCGTGTTTTTCGAAACTCGCGCGTGCGAACCCGCTGTCGTCCTGATTGATGACGATCCGGATGTCTCCCTGTTGCCAGACAGCAACCGACTTGTTGATATGCCGGGCTGCCAGGCGAAACCCGAGCGATGACAGCAGCTTTGCGAATTCGGTCGCAGAGGCCTCATCCGCGGTGAATTCGATGAACTCGACCCGTTCAACGCGGGGCCGTGCGGGCATTGGCTGAATGCCGATCCGGGACTGTGGAGCATCCCGTTCCACGTCATCGGCCAGCGCCATCAGCGACCGGTAACCGTCACGCGCGATCAGCTCCGGACTGCCGCCCCGGAACTGATCGTTGAAAATTTCCAGAGAGATCGGGCCGTCATACCCCGTCGCGGCGACGGCTTTCAAAAAGCATGTGACATCCAGATCGCCTTCTCCCGGCATGTTCCTGAAATGGCGAGACCAGTAGAGCAGATCCATGTCGATCTGCGGCGCGTCGGCAAGCTGGACGAAGAAGATCCGGTTGCCGGGGATTGACTGGATGCTGTCGGGAGAAAGCTTGCGACTGAGCGTATGGAAACTGTCCACGATCAGGCCGATGGACGGATGATCGGCCCGGCGCACGACCTCCCAGGCGTCGCGGTGGTCGTTGATATAGCGCCCCCAGGCAAGCGCCTCATACCCGACGCGAACACCATGTGCTTGGGCAACGCCGCCGAGTTCGGCCAGATCGGACGCGGCCCGGTCGATGCCGCCAAGCGCCTTCGGATGGACGCTTGAACAGATCAGGACCAGATCGGTTCCAAGCTTGTTCATGACGTCGAACTTGCGTTTCGCGCGGTCGAAAGCGCGTGCCCGCTGGGGTTCCGGAAGCCCCTCAAAGTCGCGGAGGGGTTGAAACAGCAGAATTTCTAGCCCATGGTCGCGGACCATTTTTCCGACATCTGTAGCGCCACCGTCATGTGCGATGAAATCCTGTTCGAAGATCTCGATACCGTCAAATCCTGCCGCCGAAATTGCGGCCAGTTTTCGTGGCAGATCACCGGCAATGGATACCGTCGCTATCGACGTTTTCACCGGGTTGCCCTCCTCCAAAGCACGCGCCTGGCT
>JBCDEN010000218.1:0-6514 GCA_039179715.1 Pseudomonadota bacterium | reverse complement strand
GTGCCCGCGAGCGTCAGCAGTACGTTCGCGAGTGCATAAGTGCCGGCATAACCGAGGGCAGGCACCGTGCTCTTTGCCGCCTGCTGGACGATTCCAAGGGCCGGTGTGCTGGTCATGGCGCCGGTCAATGCGCCCAGAAGCAATGCCGGGTTCATGCCCAGGGCCAGCCGTCCGAAGACGTACCCGCACATGAGTGGCAGACAGGTGACAATCACACCTGACAGGAACAGGACAGGGCCGACGGAGCCGATTGCTTTCGCTATGCCGCCGCCTGCATTCAGTCCCACGCCGACCATGAACAGGAGCAGGCCGAGTTCCATCATGATGAACCGGGCGGCGGCCGGCATGCGGCCGAAGGTCGGACGGTTGGCGCGCAGAAACCCGACGCAAATACCGGCAACAAGCAATCCGCCGGCCGTCCCGATACCGACATCGATCTCCCCGACCCTGACCGTGATCTGACCGAGCAACAGGCCGAACACGATACCGGCCGCAAAGGTCAGCAGATCTGTTTCAACGGCCTTTCGGTCTTCCGCGCCGAGCTCGGAAATGGCCCGGTCAAGCGCGCGGCGTTCTCCCGTCAGGATCATGACGTCGCCGCGCTGGACAACAGTTCCGGTGGCAAGAGGCAACTGGATCTGGGATCGGGTTATCCGGGTCAGATAGCAGCCGTGGCGCTCATAGATGCCGAGCTGCTCGAGTGATTTGCCAACGGCGTGCGGGTTGGTGACCACCACTTCGGCCACATCGACAACCGCATCGATCAGGTCCCGGTCGAGGACCTCGGCGCCAAGATTGTAAAGGTCTCTTGCCTTCGCGTGTTCTTCGGGTGTTGCGAAGACGGCAACCTTGTCTCCGACTTCAATGATCGTGTTGGGCTCAGGTTCGATCAGTTCGGCTCCGCGCTTGAGCCTGTAGAGGGACCTGACGCTTATTTCCTTCGCCGAACGGGCAATTAGCGCCTGTGCGATCGTGAGACCGCCAAGGTCCGGATCGTCGATCAGATAGGCGCGCAGGATGGGCCTGTCGATCGTGTCCTCGACGTTTTCCTGCTTGAAGCCGCGCTCGTTGGCGAAGGTTTCAGCCGCTGCGGCAAGGTCGACACGCAGAAGGTTCGGCAGGAGTTTCACGATCAGGAGGAGCCCGACCGTGCCGAAAATATAGGTGATGGCGTAGGCGACGCTGATGCTCTCGATCAGGCTGTTTTGCGTTTGTCCGGCAGCAGGTGCCACAAGCCCGGACGATACCGCATTCTGCGCCCCGACTAGGGTTGGCGTGCTTGTCAGGCTCCCGGCCATCAGTCCGGCGGAAAAGGAGTTGGACAGCCCTGTCATCCAGGCGAGACCAAGCACGAGAAGGAAAGACCCGCCCGCCATGAAGACTGTCAGGACCAGGTACTTGGGCCCGTCCTGGCGCATCACATTGAGGATCTGCGGCCCGGCCTGCCAGCCAACGGAATAGATGAACAGGGTGAAGCCGATTGCCTGAACGATGGGGTCGATCGTATAGCCGTAGTGCCCGAACATGAGGGCACAGAGCAGCACGCCGCCGGTAACGCCGATTTCGAACCGTGCGATCCGGATGTTGCCGATAAGGTATCCGATCGCGATGATCGTGAAGATAACCAGCACCGAGTCCTGCTGGAAGATCTGCGTAAAATCGATGGTCATGTTCTTGTCTGGTCTTGCACGGAGCCAATGCGGGACAGGCCGGTTTGCCGCCGGTCAGATGCGCGCACTGTCGTAAAGTCGGCCCCTCCTGATCGCCTCTTGCGTCAAAATCATGACGAAGGCCGCCAAATGAGACGGCCGCGAGCCGAGGTCAGCGACGTCCGATCGATGGGAGAGGCTCTGTCAGGCGCTTGCCTGTTCAGGTTCAGGCGGGTGCAGATCCTGCTTCTTTGCCGCCCCATTGAGGTTGCGGATCTCGCCGGATGCGGTGATTTCCTGCGTGGTGGCGAATCTCTCGTGGTTCTGGGCCACCTTGGCCAGGTCATAGAGATAGTTCACCATGACACCGGCCGATTGCGCACGCCCCTTGGGCGACGTGTCGGCGACCGCATGGACCGCATGGATCATCGCACCGTTTCCAAGGTGAAAGCGGGCAACCGGATCCATGGGCTGACCATCGGACCGTTTTGCGGACATCAGATAGTAGGCGGCGAGCATCCTCAGTTGCTTGGTATCGGCATCTTCAAAGGCGATGTCCCGCGATGCCAGCCACTTCGTCAGACCCGGGATCGGCGACAATGTGACAAAGGACTTCAGGCCGGGCAGTTCAGAGGCCAGATCCGATGCGACCTGCTTGATGAGGGAGTTTCCGAACGAAATTCCGGCGAGACCGGCCTGGCAGTTGGATATGGAGTAAAAGACGGCTGTCCTGGCCGCGTTTGCCGAGATGATCTCCCGCTCGTCAGTGAGAAGATCCTGAATGGAACCGGGGATCTCGCCTGTCAGGGCAACCTCAACAAAGATCAGGGGCTCGTCCGGCATTGTGGGATGGAAGAACGCAAAGCAGCGGCGGTCATCTGGCACAAGCCTGTGGCGCAAGTCTTCCCAGCTGGCAATCTCGTGCACGGATTCATAGGCAATAATTTTTTCCAGAATATGCGCCGGACTTTCCCAGCTGATCGGCCGAAGCACCAGAAAGCCGCGGTTGAACCAGGATACGAACAGGTGCCTGAAATCCTGGTCGAGCGCCTGGAGTTCCGGATCGTCCTCGCCGAGGGTCAGAAGATCGGCCCGCATCTGCACAAGGATTTCCGTCGCGCCCGGGATCTGGTTCAAACGCCGGATGAGTTCCTGCCGATCCGGTTCGACGGCCGTCATGAATGCGCGGTAGCTCTGCTTGCTCGGGCTGTTTTCATAGGCGTCCAGCGTGCTGCGGACCTTGTCGGGGTCAATATTCATGTCGCTGGCCAGATGCCGGAAAAACGAAAGCTTTTCCGCGTCTTCCATCGCCTGATAGCGCTTCAGGATGTGATTTGCCGCCGACAGCCCGGTAATCTCGCCGGTTGCGCCGACAAGCGCCGTGATCAGTTCTTCCATCGAGCGGGAATCCGGCTTGTCGAGCACGGCGGCCAGATATCTGCGTTCAAAGATGGTCGACAGCAAGTCACCAAGGATGGTCATCGTGGTCTCCGGGGACTGTGAACGTCTCGACGCCGCACTGGCGCTTTTTGAATACGCACGCATCGGGATGTGCGGGGCGCGACTATCTCAAAGCATAGGCGCTGCATCATGCGTTGCCCAATTGTCCTTTTGGTGAGCCGCCGCACTGGAGCCTCACTGTCAGGACATGCCGACCTTCTTGGTGGAAAGACCAACTGTCACCGTGAAACTGCCTTCGTTCACGAGCCAGCGGCGGATCGTGAATGTCCGTACGCCTTTCTCGTGCATCGGATCCCCGGCCGCGTAGCTTCTTGCCTCCTCGAGTGAGGGAGCCCTGTAGATGATCATGCCTTCGCCTTCGAGATTGTCACCGGATTCATCGGACACGGGACCTGCGAAAACGAGCTTTCCTTCCTGTTCCATCCTGGCCTGGTAGGCGAGGTGGTCGGGCAGGGTGCCGGGCAGATCGGCGTCCGGACCGGAAGGGATCGTGTTCACGACATAGAGCTCCAGAGCCAGCGATCCGCGCTCCTTTGCCATGCGTTTGTAGTCGTTCCATTTGGGCATGCGGTACCTCCAATTTTTCTTAGATTAAAAAAATCGATATTATTTGACAATCTTAAAAATAGTCGTCAAAGTTAGAAAAAATTTGGAAACGCCGAGGCAAAAATGCGATTCATTGTAGGGACAGGTACGTCGGGGCAGGGTGTCTTTCTCGTGGAGGGAGAGTGGGCCTGGAACCTCACGGCGGCAAACACGGAAGTCGGAACGGACTTGAGCGCTTTGGCGGCAGGCCGCATCGCTCTTGACAGGCTGGAAGCTCTGAAGGAAAGCGTCGATGCGGAGCCGGTTTCTTCCCTGACGCCGGGTCTTCCCATCGAGCATCCGGGCAAGATCATCTGCCTCGGTCTGAACTATGTCGATCACATCAAGGAGGGGGGCTACGAGGTTCCTACCTATCCGGCGTTGTTCATGCGCTGCAACACGTCGATGATCCCGGCAGGAGCGCCGATGGTGCGTCCGAGCTGCTCGGAACAACTCGATTATGAAGCCGAGCTGATGGTGATCATCGGCAAGGGCGGAAAGCACATCAGCGAGCAGGACGCGCTCGACCACGTGTTCGGTTACACGATCTTCAATGACGGCTCGGTGCGCGAATACCAGCGCAAGACCCATCAGTGGACTCCGGGGAAGAATTTCGACGGCACCGGTCCGATCGGCCCGGCCATCGTGACACCCGACGAATTGCCCGAAGGGGCCGAGGGTCTCAAGATCGAGTCTCGCGTCGGGACGGAGATCCTGCAGAGCGCAAAGACGTCCGACATGCTTTGGAGCGTTGCCCGGACAATCGCAACCGTTTCGGAATTCACGACCTTTGAATCTGGCGACCTGCTTGCCATGGGAACGCCCCCAGGTGTCGGCCATGCCAAGACACCTCAGCGCTGGCTTCGCCCGGGCGAAGTCGTTGAAATCGAGATCGAGGGAATCGGCATCTGCGCAAACCCGATCGTTGCAGAAGAAGACCTGGTTGCGACGGAGGCCGCGGAATGACCGTGGCTGCCTCCAACACACCGACAGGCGAGGCTTTGGAAAAGCTGCGTGCGGATGCTCATGAGCTGGTGCGCGACTTGCGCGAGCGGATCGGACAGCTGGACGACAACGGTATCGACCTGATCCTGCGGACCGCCAGGTCGCATTATGCCTGGCAGGACAGGCCCGTGCCGCGCAAGGTTCTTGAGGCGGTCTACGAAATCACGGCGGCCGGCCCGACCAGCATGAATACCTGCCCCGCGCGCTTCTATTTCGTGGAGAGCGACGCGGCGAAAACGCGTCTTGCCAAGGCTTTGAAAGACAAGAACATCGACAAGATGATGTCGGCACCCGGCACCGTGATCATTGCGCATGACCTGGAATTCTGGAAGGAATTGCCGTTCCTCTTCCCGCACGAGGACCGGCGGCCGCACTTTGAGGGCAAGCCGGAACACTCCGAGACAACCGCCTTTCGCAACGGGACGCTGCAAGGGGCCTATTTCATGATCGCGGCGCGGGCGCTGGGTCTTGATGTCGGGGCCATGTCCGGATTTTCCAACAAGATCGTCGATGAGGAGTTCTTTGCCGGGACGACGCTCAGATCGAATTTCCTGTGCAACTTCGGCTATGCCGACGAAACCGCGCTGTTTCACAAACTGCCGCGTCTTCCGTTCGACAAAGCCTGCACGTTCCTTTGAGGCGACAAATGGCCCTGAAAGCAAAGACCGTCGTCAAGCTTCGCTCCTCCGCCAGGGGGATCAGCCATTCCAGGACGGATGTCGGCATTCGTGATCTGACAGTTTCGATTGACGAACCAGAGGCGCGCGGCGGCACGAACCTCGGACCCGCACCGACGGAGGCGGCGCTGGCCGCGCTCGCCGGATGCACCAATGTCATCGGCAACAAGTGCGCCGACAAGCTGGGTGTCGATATCGGGCACCTGTCAATAGAGATAACCTGCGAATTCGACCGCAGGGGCGTCACCCTGGAGGAGGAAATTGACGTTCCCTTTGTCGCACTGAGCCAGGTGGTGACGAGCGACGGGAGCGCAACGGGTGACGATCTCGCACGTGTTGCACAGGAAGTCGCCAAATACTGTCCCTTGTCGAAATTGTTCGAACAGTCCGGGACCGCACTCGAGACGGTCTGGCAAAAGGCCTGACCGCTCTGTTTTTTGGGAGGATAATGCCATGTTTGGAAAAATGACGAGACGGGGCGCACTTGCCCTTGCGCTTTTGAGTGCCACCTCGCTGCCCGTTTCCGCGACCGAGACCATCAAGGCCGTCGTGATCGACGGATATCCGGCGCGGGCGCTCTGGGTGAAGGAATTCACCAACTTCTTTATTCCGGAAGTCGACAAGCGGCTTGCGGAAACCGGCAACTACAAGATGGACTGGCAGGAAAGCTACGGCGGTTCCATCGTGAAGCCGAAGGGCGTTCTGGAGGGCATCAAGCTGGGCCTCGGCGATATCGGCATCGTTACGACGATCTTCCATTCGTCGAAGCTGCCGAGCCAGGCGATTTCCGCGGTGACGCCATTCGTTGCACCGGATTCCCGTGCGGTTGCCAAGGCGGTTGACGAGATCGCCAAGGAATATCCGACCATGCAGAAGGAATTCGAAAAGCAGAACCAGGTGTATCTGGCGACCGGTGTCGTGCTCGATACCTACCAGGTGTTCTCCAAGGAACCGATCAACGGCATGTCCGACCTTGAAGGCAAGAAGGTCGCCGGTGCCGGAATGAACCTGAGATACCTCGAAGGCATTGGCGGTGCCGCCGGTGTCCGCGGCGGTCTGACCGATTTCTACAACATGCTTCAGACCGGACTTGTCGACAAGGCGCTGCTGTGGCCGGAAGCTGCCAGTACCTTCAAG
>JBCDEN010000520.1:0-3686 GCA_039179715.1 Pseudomonadota bacterium | reverse complement strand
GTGTGATCAAGGTCGATGATACGGAACCAGGCATCGCGGAAGGCGTCGCGGCCGGGTGCCTGACGGTCGGTGTCGCGCTGTCCGGCAATTACGCGGGCAAAGCGCCTGCAGAACTCGCGGCCCTTCCGGATGACGGAATTGACCGTCTTCGACAGCATGCGACAACAAAGCTGAAAGCGGCCGGAGCTGATCATGTGATCGACACCGTCGCGGATCTTCCGGCCCTGCTCGACAGGCTCGATGCGCACTGAAGCGGCCTGCCTGTTCACTGGACTTCGCCGCCACTCAGCTTTTCGACCGTTCACGACACGCGCATGAACAACGTTGGCAAGAGCGAAGGTCTGTGACTAAACTCGCTCTCAGGCGCCCGTTGCCGGCCTCTTCAGGCAAGGACCCGGCAAAGCCATTTGAGCAACAGGATCGGACAATATGCGGCCAGCCAGACGCAAACATCAGCCCTCCGGTTCGGCCGGCAGGCGACTTGCCTGCGTGTCAGTCTTCCTGGCCTTGGCCATTGCGCCGCAAACGGCGCAGCCGGCAGATGCCAAGGCCGACCTCAAGGTCATCGACAGCACGGATTATCCCTGGCATTCGATCGGCCGGGTCAACCGGGCGGGCTACAAGTCGGTTTCCAGTTGCACCGGCACCCTGATTGCTCCCAATCTCGTTCTGACGGCGGCGCATTGCATCGTTTCTCCGAAAACCAAGAAGAAGCTGCCTGCCGATGAAGTCCTGTTCATAGCGGGCGTCAGGCGGGATCAGTACGCGGCCAGGCTGGAGGCGGAATGCCTTCTGGTCCCGGAGGGTTATGTTCCGGCGGGCCGGCCGAAAATCAGCAACATTCATAAGGACCTGGGCCTGATTGTGCTGAAGGAGCCAAGCACCCTGTTTCCGCTTCCCCCTCTGACACCCGATGAATCCCGGAGGCTGCGCCAGACAACCCGTTTCCTCTCGGTCGGATACCGCCGCAGCAGGCCGTATCTGCCCACGGTCGTCTCGTCCTGCTCTGTGCTCGGGAGCCAGGAAGATGTCTGGATAACCGACTGCAACACAGAATCGGGCGCGTCGGGCGGCCCGCTGATGGTCAACACGATTTTCGGTCCCAGGGTCGCGGCCGTCATGTCTTCGAAGATCAATGACGAGCGCTCCATCGTCGTTCCGTTCCCGGAGTGGCAGGACCTTATCGCCTCTGCTTCCTGCGAGGGCGAAATCGGGGACGAAGTTCCCTTGACCGGCAAAGAAGAAGGTCAGCAGACGAATTGAAGCCTCCCAAAAAAGTCGCTGTGCCAAACCCCGATTGCCGGTATGGTGAAGTGCGGTTACCGCGAGGAAGCCGACAGGTGCCCGGCGTCCGTGCACCTTTCAGACATGCAAGACTGTTGGACCATGAACCAATCCGCACCGCCTCCGATGTCTGCTGAAAGTCAGGCCGTGTCGACAGAGAAACTCTCTTTCGTCGCAAGCGACACCGAGGATGCCCAGCACGCACTCGCGGCCCTTTCGGATCGCTACGGCAATGTTGATGCAGATGATGCCGACATCATCGTGGCGCTCGGCGGCGACGGTCTGATGCTGCAGACGCTTCATGCGCATATGGAAAGCTGCAAGCCGATCTACGGCATGAACCGGGGTTCGGTCGGCTTTCTGATGAATGAGTATCGCGAAGACAACCTGCCCGACCGTCTTGCAAAAGCGGATGTGACAACCATCCGGCCGCTTGAACTGTCAGCGCGCGACGAAAGCGGCAATGAGCACATGGCCCTGGCCATCAATGAAGTTTCACTGCTGCGTCAGACGTCCCAGGCCGCCCGTCTGCGGATTTCGGTCGACGAAAAGGTTCGTCTGGAAGAGCTTGTCTGCGACGGCATCATCGTCGCGACTCCGGCCGGCAGCACTGCCTACAACCTGTCCGCCCACGGGCCGATCCTTCCGATCACGGCGCAGTTACTGGCCCTGACGCCGATAAGCGCCTTCCGCCCCAGGCGATGGCGCGGCGCGCTTCTGCCGAACGGGGCGAAGGTGGACATAGAGATCCTCGAGGCGGACAAACGCCCCGTCAGCGCTTCTGCCGATCATACGGAAATCCGCCGCGTGACACGCGTGAGCGTCAGGGAATCGTCGAAGGCGAAAGGCGTGATCATGTTCGATCACGACCATGGCTGGGACGAGCGCATTCTGTCTGAAATGTTCCGTTACTGAGGCTTTCTTGTGAAAAAAACATCCTGGCAAGAGCCTGTTAAGCGACTGCGATCATACTCCGGAAAGATTTGAAATTGCACCCGTTGACAAAGGGCATTTCCAGCATGGCCGAAACAGCCGAGGACAAGGACTACGAAATCCTGACTCCCCCGACCAACTTGCGCAGCAAGGTCCGGGAACTGTCACCGCGGGAAGCCAAGAAATTTGATCCGGTAAAGGCTGCTGAAGCCGCCATGAGCCGGCTGTCCAGCCACTTCGGCAGCTGGATGGTCAACGAGACTGTGACGCTCAACCAGGCCTGGGAGAACGTCCCGCCGGACGGCCTGACCGATGAAACGATCGCGCCCCTGTTCCAGGCGGCCCACAACATCAAGGGACAGGCCCTGACCCTCGGATTTCCTCTTGTTGGTCAGGTCGCCGCAAGCTTCTGTCACCTGATCGAAGCAGTCCCCTCGCCCGACAGTCTGCCGCGTGAGCTTGCCGGACGCTATGTGGAAGCGATCCGCGCAATGGTCATGGAAGGTGCCAAGGATGAAGGCAACTCGACAGGTGTCGAGCTGCTCGAAACGCTGGAAAGCGTGACGGATGAATTCCTGAAACAGTTTCCGGCCGATCCGGAATCCGCCTGACGGCATCACCCCGGACCGTCTTTCGCCAGCCGCTGCTCCCGCAAAACGATGTAGCAGCCGCTTAGGATGATGAAAACCGCCCCCACGTAGGTGAGCACATCCGGGATTTCCTGCCACACGAGCCAGCCGAGCAACGTCGCCCAGAGCAAAGCGCTGTATTCGAAGGGTGCCAGGGTTGCCGCAGGTGCGAAGCGGAAAGCCTGCGTGATCAGGGTGATGCCGGCAGTGCCGAAAATCGCGATCCCTATGAAAAGTCCCATGTCTTTGGCCTGGATATCGACCCAGACGAAGGGGGCGACCAGTGCGCTCAGCAAGGCTCCCGCGCCGACTAGGTAGAGCATCAGCGTCCAGACACTCTCGCGCGGATCGACCCAGCGGGCGCTGATCATGAGAACCGCGTAAAAGAACGCCACCACGATTGGCAGCAAGGACGCATTCTGGAATGTTCCCGCCCCGGGTCTGACGATAATGAGCACACCGGCGAAACCGGCGAGAACCGCAAGCCACCGGCGCCAGCCGACCGTCTCTTTCAGGAAGAGTGCCGAAATCGCGGTTATGAACACTGGAGCCACGAATACCAGGGCTGTTGCTTCGGCAATGTCCAGGTGTTTCAGGCTGGTGAAAAACAAACCCGCTGCAATCAGCCAGAGAACACCGCGCAGCAGGTGCGCCGCGGGGCGATACGAGCGCAACGCACCCGTGCCTCCCATTTTCAGCGCAATCAGCACGGCAAATGGCAAGGCAATGAGATTGCGCATGAACAGAATTTGTACGGGTGTGTAGGACGACGTCAGTGCCTTGGCGATCGCATCACTGATACTCAGGGAGGCGATGCCCGCACACATGAGAAGAATGCCC
>JBCDEN010000234.1:0-6306 GCA_039179715.1 Pseudomonadota bacterium | reverse complement strand
GCAATGTGACGGTCGATATGGGTGCGCCCCGGCTCGGCTGGGAAGAGATCCCGCTGGCCGAAGAATTCGCCGACACGCGCGCCATCGAGTTGCAGATCGGTCCGATCGACGACCCTGTCCTGCACACTCCCGCCGCCGTCAACATGGGCAATCCTCATGCGATTTTCTGGGTCGACGACGTTGAAGGCTACGAGCTGGAGCGGTTTGGCCCTTTGCTCGAACATCATCCGATTTTTCCCGAAGGGGCGAATATCTCGCTGGCGCATGTGTTCGGCGAAGACCAGATCCGCCTGAAAGTGTGGGAGCGCGGCGTCGGCCTGACGCTGGCCTGCGGCACCGCCGCCTGCGCTGTGGGTGTCGCGGCAGCGCGCGACAGCAAGACGGGCCGCAAGACGACGGTCCACCTCCCGGGCGGACCGATCGGCATCGAATGGCGCGAAAGCGACGGTCATGTTCTGATGACGGGATTGACGGAAGTGGAATTCGAGGGCGAAGTTGATCTGGACACGCTCCAGTGGCGCAAGACCGGATCCGGCGACACTCTCGAGGCCGGAGAAGCGTCATGAGCATTGACGTGGTGACATTCGGCTGCCGGCTCAATTCCTACGAGTCGGAAGTCATGAAGCGCGAGGCGGAAGCAGCCGGGCTGAAGGATGCGATCCTGATCAACACCTGCGCCGTGACCAATGAAGCCGTGCGCCAGGCGCGCCAGGCGGTCCGCAAGGCCAAGCGTGACAATCCCGGTGCGCGGGTGATCGTGACCGGCTGTGCCGCCCAGACGGAAACAGAGACCTTTTCCTCCATGGACGAGGTCGACCTGGTGCTCGGAAACACCGAAAAGCTTGAACGCAAGTCCTACCAGGACGTGGCTGCCTTCGGCATATCGGAAAGTGAAAAGGTCCGCGTCAACGACATCATGAGTGTCGAGGAAACGGCCGGACACCTGATCGACGGGCTAACCGGACGCGCGCGCGCCTTCGTGCAGGTCCAGAACGGCTGCGATCACCGCTGCACCTTCTGTATCATTCCCTATGGCCGCGGAAATTCGCGCTCGGTGCCGATGGGCGTCGTTATCGATCAGATCAAACGGCTCGTGGGCAACGGCTACAACGAAATCGTCCTGACCGGCGTCGATATCACCTCTTACGGTGCGGATTTGCCGGGCACGCCAAAACTGGGAACGCTGACGGCCAAGATCCTGACGATGGTGCCCGAACTGAAGCGCCTGCGCCTGTCTTCCATCGATTCCATCGAGGCGGACGAAGACCTGATGGCGGTGATTGCGGACGACGTCCGGCTGATGCCGCACTTTCACCTGTCGCTGCAGGCTGGGGACGATCTCATCCTGAAGCGGATGAAACGGCGCCACCTTCGGGCCGATACGATCCGCTTCTGCGAAAACGTCAGGCGCATGCGCCCCGACGTGGTTTTCGGCGCCGACATCATCGCCGGTTTCCCGACCGAAACGGAAGATATGTTCCAGAACTCGCTGCGCATCGTCGATGAATGCGGCCTGACCCATCTGCACGTGTTTCCGTTTTCGCCAAGGCCGGGTACGCCGGCCGCGCGGATGCCGCAGCTGGATCGCGGCATAGTCAAGGAACGCGGTGCGCGTCTGCGCGCCAAGGGCGAAGACGTGCTCTCACGTCACCTGGCAAGCGAAATCGGCAAGATGCGTCCGGTGCTGATCGAGAAGGAAGGCCTTGGCCGGACGGAGCAGTTCACGCAGGTGGAACTCGCAGGCGGACAGGCCGGCGATATTGTCGAAACCCGAATTATCGGTCATACCGGACGGCATCTGCTGGGTGAGGCCCTGTCGAAGGCCGCGTGATCTGCGGAAATGCATCACGTCGACTGCCGGTCCGGCAGCCAGCCAGCGCGACGGACGAGTGTTAGGGCGGTTAAATGAGCGAAAAAAAGCGCGGATTTCTGGGCCGGCTCTTCGGCGGCAAGGAAAAACCGGACGGGGAGGCGGATGTCGCCGCGGGAACGCCTTCGGCCGCGGAAGAGTCTGAACAGCTTCGGAACGAAGACACCACCCCTGTGACCGCGTCGGTGGAAATGGACGTCGAGCCGGTTGCTGCCATGACCACGCCCGTCGAGCCGTTCGGCATCGGGTCCGCGCCGGAGCTGATCCCGGACATGCCGCTACCTCCGGTTCCCGTCGGACCGGAAGAGATCCTTTCGACCGATCTTGCAGACGCGCCGGAAGAGCCCTCCGCAACCGACCGCGTGACAGAGCCGGAACCGGCGTCCGCACCGGAAGCGGCTGGCGAAGAACCGAAACAGTCCTGGTTTCAGCGGCTGAAGACCGGGCTTTCCAAGTCGTCCGCGTCGCTGACCGAAGGCATCACGTCGATCTTCACCAAGCGCAAGCTGGACGCCTCCATGCTGGAGGAACTTGAAGATATCCTGATCCAGGCAGACCTGGGCGTCGACACGGCGATGGCCATCACCGAGCGCCTGTCCGACGGCCGCTACAACAAGGAAATTTCACCGGAAGAAGTCCGGGAGATCCTGGCGGAAGAAGTCGAGAAGGTCCTTGAGCCGGTCGCGCTGCCGCTCGATCTCGATAGCGGCAGGAAACCGCATGTGGTCCTGGTGGTCGGCGTCAATGGCACGGGCAAGACGACGACCATCGGCAAACTCTCCCGCAAGCTGCGTTCGGAAGGCAAGAAGGTCATGCTTGCCGCCGGGGACACGTTCCGCGCGGCGGCTGTCGAACAGCTCAAGATATGGGGAGAACGGACCGGTGCCGAGGTGATCGCCCGGGACACGGGTGCCGATGCCGCCGGTCTCGCCTTCGACGCCATGAAGGAAGCGCAGGAAAAGCAGGTCGATGTTCTCTTGATCGACACGGCAGGCAGGCTTCAGAACAAGGCCGAGCTTATGGATGAGCTCGAGAAGGTTATCCGGGTTATCAAGAAACACGATCCCGAAGCGCCCCATACCGTTCTTCTGACGCTCGATGCGACAACAGGCCAAAACGCCCTCAACCAGGTCGAGATCTTTGGCAAGATCGCTGGCGTGACCGGACTGGTGATGACCAAGCTCGACGGGACGGCACGCGGCGGCATTCTGGTCGCAATCGCGGCCAAACACGGCATGCCTGTTCACTTCATCGGAGTCGGCGAAGGCGTGGAAGATCTCGAACCGTTCTCGGCCAAGGATTTTGCCAGCGCGATTGCCGGATTGGCGTGACGGTCTACTTCAGGTCTTCTATTTGCGTTCTCTGAACGCGGCTGCCTGATAAGGATGCTGGGTTCGGGAAAGAGCGGTGACCGCGAAGGTCACAGCCGCGGACCTCACTGGTCCGGCTCCCAGCCGTCCGGCGCCATTTCGAACCCTTCGAACTGAAAACCGGGGGCGACGGTGCAGCCGACAAGTGTCCAGGCGCCAAGCGAGCGTGCCTGTTGCCAGCCGTTGCGCGGGACGATGCCCTGCGGGCGCTCGCCGGCGGCCAGGTTGTTGCCGAGCCTCAAGTCCTGTCTCTGCGTACCGTCGGCGCTGATGGAAAGCTCCAGCGGCGCACCGCCATACCAGTGCCAGGTTTCAACGGCATCGACCTTGTGCCAGCGTGACACGATGCCTGCAGGCAGAAGAAAATAGATGAGCGTCGAGGCCGCGCGGCCGGTAGCGTCCGTGACCTCGTCCCGGAACGTTTCGGCGTAATAGCCACCCTCGGGATGCGGCTGCATGTTCAAAAGGCTGACGACCTCGTCAGCTGTCATCGCGGCAATGTCCTGCATGTTGAAGGAGCATACCTTTCTCGACCGGAAGCGGTCAAACACGGCTCATGACGGCTTTGTGTCGGTACAATAGGCGAGGTCGTCGATGGTCTCGCGCAAGGCAGCGACAACTTCCTCGTAAAGGATCTGCATATCCAGCTTGTGGCCGCCGCCATGATGCATGGGGATCGCCTCGGCCTGGCTCAGGATACGGTGCACGACGTCCTTGGCGCGCTGTTCGGCAGTGCGTGAGGTGGACGTTTCGACATTTGCTGGTGTCATGGTTTCTGCCCCGACATGATCACGATTGGGTGCATATGGGGACCGAAACGGGTGTTTTAAGGCTTCTGCCGAAGAAATGAGCCTCGTATTTTTGCCGATTGAACGTTGGGCAAAGAAACGGCGTCAGGCGTTGTCTTTTCGTGTTCTGATTTCCGCAAAAACTTCTGCCGCGGGCGCGCCGCTCATGCCAAGCGCGTCGGCAACGGACGCTTCCGCCGCCCGCAGAAACGGGTTCGTCGCCTTTTCGCGGGCCATCGTCGTCGGCAGGGTCGCCCCGCCGCCTGCGCGGATACGGGCAACCTCTTCGGCGCGTGCCTGCAGCTCGGTGTTTTCCGGTTCGATGGTCAGCGCGAATTTCGCGTTCGCCTGGGTATATTCGTGTCCGCAATAGATAGCGGTATCGTCGGGAAGCTCGCGGATGAGCTTTTCGAGTGATGACCACATCATTTCCTTGTCGCCCTCGAAAACCCGGCCGCAGCCAAGCGAAAACAACGTGTCGCCGGTATGCGCCATCCCGATTGCCGGGATGTACCAGGAAATCTGGTCGAGCGTATGCCCCGGCGTCGCGATCGCCTTGATTTCGTAGGGGCCGCACTTGACGTGGTCGGCATCTTCGACGGTCCGGTCCAGCTGCGCGATCTTCTGCCGCGAACGCGCCGGACCGAAAACAGTCGCACCGGTGCTCTGCTTGAGGTCTCCAAGGCCCTGAACGTGGTCCCAATGATGGTGGGTGATCAGGATATGGGTCAGGTTCCAGCCTTTTTCGGCCAACGCTTTTTCGTATGTCATCGCCTCGGGTACGTCGATGGCGATGGTCGTGCCGCTGTCGCTGTCATGAACCAGCACGCCGAAATTGTCGTTGAGACAGGGAAACTGGTGGATCTCGGTTGTATCGCTCAAGGTCATGTCGAAGGCTTCCGAAGTGATTGACTTGTTGATTGCCACAGTGGCAAACAGGAAGCCGGAGGGCAAGACGGGAAGCGATGGCTTCCGGTCCGTGCCGGGACGCAAACCGCCTCAAACCCTGTCGGCCTCATTTTTGAGTCCGCAGCCTGGCCAGTTCGAACCCGCATGTATCTCGACGTCGTTCACTTGCGCGCTTTCTACGATCTCCCGCTCGGGCGCCTGCTGCGCAGCCTGATCGGAGCGCCGATCCGGGACATGTGGCCCGAGCTAAACGGCCAGCGGTTGTTGGGACTGGGTTATGCCGGTCCGTTCATGCGCCCGTATCTGGATTCGGCGGAACGTGCGATCGCGGCAATGCCGGCCCCACAGGGCGCGGTGCCGTGGCCGCGCGAGCGCGACAGTGCCTGCACGCTTGTCGAGGACGCCAGCCTGCCGTTTCCGGACATCTCGTTCGACCGGATCCTGCTGGTGCATGCCCTCGATCACTGCTCGGAACCGGAGGCGGTCCTGAAGGAAGCCTGGCGTCTGCTCAGCCCCGGAGGACGGCTGATTGCCGTCGTGCCGAACCGGCGCGGGCTTTGGGCGCAATCCGAATTGTCGCCGTTCGGCTATGGCCGCCCCTATTCCGGCGGCCAATTGAAGGACCTGCTCAAAAGCTGCGAATTCAATGTCGTCGATGACAAGGAAGCGCTGTTCATGCCGCCGTCAAAGGCGCGCACGATCCTGCGCGCGGCGCGCACCTGGGAGGGGATCGGCAGGCGGATCTGGCCTGTCTTCGGCGGCGTGCTGGTCGTGGAGGCGGAGAAAGTCGTGTTCCAGAGCCTTCCGGCTGACGGCAAGAAAAGCCGTCTTAGGGTTCTGCGTCCCGTTTTCATCCCCGAAGGCGTTGCGACGGGGCTGAAGCCAGTCAGGGCGGTGCGGTCCCAGAAGACCATATTGTCACATGAGGCGCCTGAAGGGTCGTGACACCGCCGCGCGGTATCATTCCCTCTTGAGAAGAAAGACGGCCTGCTCGGCCACGATGTTCCAGACCCACCATGGCGCATTGACCGGGATCTTGTTGCCATGCGCACTCAGGGCAATTGCCTTTTCGACATCCGCATCCAGCTCATGGCAGAGTTCGACGAAATCACGCAGCGAGCAGAAATGGATGTTCGGCGTATCGTACCACTCATAGGGCAGGTATTTCGTCACCGGCATGCGTCCGAGGAACAGGAGCTGCATGCGGTTGCGCCAATGGGCGAAGTTCGGGATCGACACGATCACCTGCTTGCCGATGCGCAGCAGTTCGCTCATCACCTTTTTCGGCTCTCGCGTCGCCTGCAGCGTCTGGCTGAGAATGACGACGTCGAAAGCATCGTCCGGGTAGTCCGCCAGATCCTTGTCGGCG
>JBCDEN010000353.1:0-5049 GCA_039179715.1 Pseudomonadota bacterium | reverse complement strand
TCTCGGCAATGAAAAGGACAATTACCACCCGCCCTTCCGTGCTTTCCGGGCCGAAGACGGCGATCTTGAGTATTACTTCAGCTGGGCGCCCTCGGTGCTTGATATCGTCAAGCGCCACCATTGGCTGACCGGCGGCACCGCGTTCATGCCACGCTGGGGGCTTGGCTATTCCGGTTCAACCATGTCCTACACGGATTCTGAAAATGCCCAGGAGCGGCTGCAGACCTTTCTGTCAAAGCTCGATGCGGAAGACATGCCCTGCGACAGTTTCCAGCTGTCCTCCGGCTATACGGCGATCGAGGGCAGGCGCTACGTGTTTCACTGGAACACCAGCCGCTTTCCGGACGTGGAAGCATTCACGTCTTCCTATGCGGCGGCCGGAATTCATCTGATCGCCAATATCAAGCCCGTTCTCCTGGACGATCACCCGCTCTATGAACAGGCTGCCGACGCAGGCCTTTTCATAAGGGACAGCGAAAGCGGAGAGCCGGAAACTTCCCCTTTCTGGGATGGAACCGGGTCTCATCTTGACTTCACCAACCCCTCAACCGTCCGCTGGTGGCAGGACAATGTCACCGCCAAGCTCCTCGACCGGGGCATCAAAAGCACCTGGAACGACAACAATGAATACGAAGTCTGGGACGATGATGCGATCTGTGCAGGCTTCGGCGATCCGATCCCGGTCAGCCTGATCCGGCCCCTGCACAGCCAGTTGATGACAAGAGCCTCCTACGAAGCCCAGCAAAGGGAACAGCCGGACAATCGGCCCTACCTGATTTCCCGCTGTGCCGCGCCGGGGACGCAACGCTATGCCCA
This sequence comes from Pseudomonadota bacterium, assembly GCA_039179715.1. Taxonomy (GTDB): domain Bacteria; phylum Pseudomonadota; class Alphaproteobacteria; order Rhizobiales; family Stappiaceae; genus Roseibium. The sequence goes on along the minus strand of JBCDEN010000353.1, from coordinate 4,233 downwards.
GACCTGGACAGGCGACAATTTTACGAGCTGGGACACCTTGCGCTGGAACATCCCCATGGGATTGGGCCTCAGCCTCTCCGGTTTTTACAATGTCGGCCACGATGTCGGCGGCTTCGCTGGTCCGCGCCCGGACCCGGAACTGTTCCTGCGCTGGGTCCAGAACGGCATCTTTCATCCGCGCTTCACCATTCACTCCTGGAATGATGACGGGACCGCCAACGAAGCCTGGATGTATCCCGAAATCACCCCGCTTGTCCGCGATGCGCTGAAGCTCAGGGCGCAGCTCATCCCCTATCTTTACACCCTGCTCCATCAGGCGGTCACCGAAGGGGACCCGATGTTGCGGCCCCTGTTCCTCGATCATCCTGATGATCCAAATTGCAAAACGGCAGAGTTCGATTTCCTTCTTGGAAGGGACCTGCTGGTGGCCACCGTTGTCGAGCCCGGTGCTGAAACGAGGCGTGTGACGCTGCCCGCAAACCCTGACGGCTGGTGGGCCTTTGACGGCAGCTCCTGGCATCCGGGCGGCGCGGTGCTGGAAATGCCGGTCACCGACGAGACAATTCCGCTCTTCGTTCGCGGCGGCACTGTCCTGCCGATGGCCGCGCCAAATCTGCGTTCCGATGCCGTGTCCGACACGGAGCGGACCTGGCGCATTTACCCGCAGCCCGAACACCGCCCGCCCCGGGTATCGCGCGCATACGACGACGACGGGGTCTCACACGATGCGGTCGGGGACCGGCGCTGTCTCACCACGTTTGAACTCTCCCGGCAAGACGGCCGGCTGCAGCTGTGCTGGTCAAGGTCCGGCAACTGGAGACCGGCTTATTCCGATGCCCGCATCTGGCTTGCCGGTCAAACAGATCTTGTCGTAAACAATCGCGCCCGGTCTTCGGGCGACCGTCTCATTCTCAATCCGGCCGGGTAAATCATGTCCGAACCTTCGTCCCGCATTCAAGACACACCCTATGACCGCAGCACATTGGAACCAAGACTGCTGCACCTGGGCTTCGGCGCTTTTGCAAAGGCCCATGTCATGGTATTTCACGACGACATGCTGCGGCAGACATCCGGAGACTGGGGCGTCATCGCGGTGCGGCTGCACTCCGGAGCGGAGGAGCTGACGCGGCTGGATGATGCCGGCGGAGTTTTCACGGTTGGCGAAATGTCCGGCGACGACATTCAGTTACGCGAAATCGGCTGCGTGGCTGGAACTCTCCACGCCAGACGGGACGGCATGCCCGCGCTCTTGTCCCGGATCGCAGATCCGCGCCTTTGCGTGGTCACACTGACGATCACCGAAAAGGGATACTGTCTCTCCGGCAACGGGCTGGATCTTGCCCACCAGGGCATTCAAGGGGATCTGGCAAATCCCGGCGACCCCCAAACGGCGATCGGGATCATCGCGCAGGGGCTCGCCCTGCGCATGGCCGCCGGCGCATCCGGGATAACGATCCTGTCCTGCGACAATCTTCCCGCCAACGGGCATCTTTGCCGACAGGCGCTGCTCGATTATGCCGGCGAGCTGGACCCCGGGCTGAAGGCGTGGATCGAGACCGAATGCCGGTTTCCCTGCTCGATGGTCGACCGGATTACGCCTGCCATGACCGAAGCGTCGCAGCAGAAGCTGGACGCAGCCCTTGGGCGATCCGATCCGAACGGCATTTTGTGCGAACCCTTTCGCCAATGGGTCATTGAAAACAGTTTCGCCGGAATGCGCCCCCCGTGGGATCTTGCCGGAGCACAATTCGTTGCCGATGTTGCACCCTTTGAGGAGATGAAGCTGCGGCTTTTGAACGGGTCGCATTCGTTCCTCGCCTACCTTGGTGCACTGGCCGGCATGGAGACAATCTCGGACTGCATGAACGAGCCCGTTCTGAAAGCGGCTGCAAGGAAACTCATGCTGAACGAGCAGGCACCGACGCTCCATGTCCCCGATGGCGTTGATATAGATCGCTACGCGGGCGATCTCATCGCGCGGTTTTCAAACTCGGCGCTGCGGCACAAGACGACGCAAATTGCGTCAGACGGCAGTCAGAAGCTGCCGCAAAGGCTGCTTGCACCCATCGGACACCACCTTAAAAGCGGCCACACCTGGCCGCTCTCCGCGCTCGCGGTTGCCGGCTGGATGCATTATTGCCGTGGCACATCGGAATCCGGCGCGTTGCTGCCGCTGAATGACCCGCTTGCCGAGCAGATAAGGTCATTTGCGGCTCAATCCGGAGGTGCCGACTACGTAAACAGCCTTCTTTCGCTCGCGCCCATATTCGGTGCGGAACTTCCAGCTTCGCCGGTCTTTACCGGCAAGGTCCGGTCCGCCTACGATGCCATCGGGGCCAACGGCGTATTGAATTCGATTGCCGCATCGCTCTGACAACGGGACGCAGTTCATGACCGCACCATTTCTTGGGCCGGACTTTTTCCTCGACACGGCAACCAGCCGCCGCCTCTACCATGAGGTCGCCGCGTCCCTGCCGCTGGTTGATTTTCACAATCACCTGGACCCGGCAGCGATTGCCGACGACAGGCAATGGGCGTCCATCGGCGAAATCTGGCTCGAAGGCGATCACTACAAGTGGCGCGCGATGCGCTGGAATGGCATACCCGAAGATCTGGTCACCGGCACATCCGACTTCCGGCAGAAATTCGACGCATTCGCGCAGACGATACCGCATTGTGTCGGCAACCCGCTCTATCACTGGACCCATCTGGAACTGCGCCGCTACTTCGGCTGGAACGGTGTCTTCGGTCCGGACACGGCTCCGGAAGTCTGGGAGATCGCCAACGAGACACTCTCAAGGCCAAGCCACCGCGCGCGCGGACTGCTACACCAGATGAATGTCGCATATGTCGGCACCACCGACGACCCGGGCGATGATCTCGCGCATCATGAAAGGGCACAAGGCGATCCCGAGCTTGGCTTCACAATCGCGCCGAGTTTTCGACCCGACAAGGCGCTATCGCCATCCGCACCAGGATTTGCGGATTACTGCCGCAAGCTTGAACAGGCGTCGGGCGTCACGATCATGCGGTTCGACGATCTCATCGAAGCCCTGAGCGCGCGCCTCGATCACTTTGTCAGCTTCGGCTGCAAAGCCAGTGACCACGCCCTGAACGAGCTCCTGCCATTTGAAGAGCGCACAGCAAGCGACCTCGACCGGATACTGCGGCACGGTGTTGACAGCGCGCCCGTTTCCGCGCGCGACGATGCGGATTTCAAGGCCGCGGTTCTGGTTGAGCTCGGTCAGGCCTATCGGGAGCGCAACATCGTCATGCAATTCCACATCGGGGCCTTGCGCAACAACAACAGCAGGCTCTTTGCCCGTCTGGGCCCCGATACGGGCGGCGATTCCATGTCCGACCAATCTGTTGCAGGTCCGCTGAACCGGCTGCTCGATAAGATCAACAATCGCAACGGCCTTCCGCGCACCATTCTTTATTGCCTGAACCCTGTGCTGAACGAGGTGATGGTGACCGTCGCAGGCAACTTCCAGGACGGCTCGGAACCGGGCAAGATCCAGTCCGGACCGGCGTGGTGGTTCAACGACCAGCTGGAAGGCATGGAACGTCATCTTAGCCAGGTTGCCCAGATGGGCCTTCTTTCGCGGTTTGTCGGCATGCTGACCGATTCGAGATCTTTTCTCTCTTTTCCCCGCCACGAATACTACCGGCGTCTGGTTTGCAGGATGGTCGGCCGGTGGGTTGAAGACGGCAGCGTGCCCGATGACGGAGACTTGACCGACGGTCTCATTCGCAGGATTTGCTACGAAAATGCCCGGAACTGGTTTGTCGAGTAAAAGCAGCGCGATACGCTGACCGGGCGAGCCATCGCTAAGCCAAAGGTCATCGTTGCTGGCTTTCTCCCTTTATCCTATCATGCGCCGCGAAGCCCGGCTTGGATGCGGATCGGGCAACGAGGGAGGAGAGCCTCGGCATGACAGTGACGCACGAGCCCTGGCTCGTTGCGCTTTCCCTGGTGATGGCTTTTCAGGGAAGCTTTGTTGGTTTGAGCCTGGCCGTGCAGGTCAGAAACGCGGTTGAACCGAGACGTCGGCTGCTTCTGGTTGGAGCTGCGCTGACGCTGGCACTCGCCATCTGGTCCATGCATTTCGTCGGTATGCTCGCCGTGAAGTTTCCGGTCGGGGTCGATTTCCTCGTGCTGCCGACGCTACTGTCGTTCCTTGTCTGCGTGCTTGTCGTTGGCGTTGCCGTCTTCACCGCCAGCAATCGCCG
>JBCDEN010000239.1:0-6266 GCA_039179715.1 Pseudomonadota bacterium | reverse complement strand
TCCGCGTTTTCGAAAAAGGTCTATGCGCTGACATCGAACCTGAACGGCGGGCGCCGGGCGATGGTTCCGCTCGGCACGTTTGAGCAGCTGATGCCGCAGGACTATCTTCCAACCCAGCTTTTGCGCGCGCTGCTCGTTATGGATACCGACCAGGCGCAGGCGCTCGGTGCGCTGGAACTGGACGAAGAAGATCTCGGACTGGTAGGTTTCGCCTGCCCCGCTAAATACGAATATGGCATTGCGCTCCGTGATTGTCTCATGAAGATCGAAAAAGAGGGCTAGGTTTTGGGTCTGCGCAGTTTCTTTGACCAGATAGAGCCGCTTTTCGTGAAAGGCGGCAAATACGAGAAGCTCTTTCCTGTCTACGAAATGGTGGAGAGTTTCCTTTACACGCCGAAAACGGTTACGACAGCGGCGCCGCACGCTCGCTCCTACATCGATATGAAGCGGATCATGACCTACGTGGTCATCGCGACGATCCCCTGTATTCTGGTGGGTCTCTACAATATCGGCTTCCAGGCAAACCACGCGATCGCGACCTATGGCGCGTCCGGATGGCGGGCCTGGATAATCGAAGCGCTGGGGATCGGGTTCAATCCGGCCAATCCGTGCGCCAATTTCGTTCACGGCCTGCTCTATTTCCTGCCTATTTACATCACGACACTGGTCGCCGGCGGCATCTGCGAAGTGGTTTTCGCCACCATCCGCGGCCACGAAGTGAACGAGGGTTTCCTCGTCACGTCGATGCTTTACGCCCTGATCCTGCCGCCCTCCGCACCGCTCTGGCAGGTCGCTCTCGGAATTGTGTTCGGCGTCGTGATCGGCAAGGAAGTGTTCGGCGGAACCGGCAAGAACTTTCTCAATCCGGCGCTTACCGGGCGCGCGTTTCTCTATTTTGCCTATCCGGCCCAGATGTCGGGTGACACCATATGGACACCGGTGGACGGGTTCTCCGGTGCGACCGCGCTCTCCGTCTCCGCCTCGGAAGGTTACGCGCAGCTGGCCACGCAGGGCATGACCTGGATGGATTCGTTCTTCGGCATCATCCAGGGCAGCATCGGCGAAACATCGACGCTGGCCTGCCTGATCGGCCTTGCGTTCCTTCTTGTGACAAAGATCGCCAACTGGCGCCTTGTCGTCGGATGTCTTGGGGGCATGATCGCATTTTCGACGCTGCTCAACCTGATCGGCTCGGATACGAACCCGATGTTCGCAATGCCGTGGTACTGGCATCTCGTGATCGGGGGGTATGCGTTCGGCCTCGCCTTCATGGTCACCGAGCCGGTTTCCGCTTCCCACACGAATGTAGGGCGGTACATATACGGGGCATTAATCGGTTTCATGGTGGTAATGATCCGCGTTATCAACCCGGCCTTCCCCGAGGGCATGATGCTGGCAATCCTGTTTGGCAACGTGTTCGCACCGCTGATCGACTATTTCGTCGTGCAGGCCAACATCAAACGCAGGTTGAAGAGAAATGCCTGAAGACACCGGACAGACCGAAAAGAGCCAGAGCAAGGGCTTCGTGCGGCGGTTTCTCGATTTGCCGGCCGACTCCGTCCCCAAGACGCTGTTCGTCGCCGTGTCGCTTTGCCTGGTCGCGTCGATGGTTGTTTCGGCGGCGGCGGTGTCCCTGCGCCCGCTTCAGGCCGTCAATGCGCTCAAGGACAAGCAGAGAAACATTCTGCAGGTCGCCGGCCGCTACGAACCCGGCACGGATGTCGCGGAAGCGTTCAAGGTGTTCGAGCCGCATGTGCTGGAGCTTGCAACCGGTGCATTCACCGATGCGTTTGACCCCGCAACCTTTGACGATCTCGCCGCTGCCAGCGATCCGGAGACCTCCATCGCGCTGGAGAACGACCCGGCTTCGATCGGCCGTCAGTCCAAATTCGTGACCGTTTATCTGCTGCGCAAGGACGACGGCGGCCTCGACAAGGTGATCCTGCCGCTGCACGGTTACGGTCTCTGGTCGACGCTGTACGGCTTCATTTCGCTCGAGGCGAACGGCAACGATATCTACGGACTGCAGTTCTACCAGCACGCGGAAACACCGGGGCTGGGTGCGGAAGTCGACAATCCGCGCTGGAAGGCCCTGTGGAACGGCAAGAGGCTTGCCGACGACAGCGGCAAGCTTCTTATCACCGTTTCCAAGACGGCCCCTCCCGAGGGCCCTGAATATCACGTGGACGCGCTGGCAGGCGCAACGCTGACGTCTGTCGGCGTTGACAACCTCGTGCGTTTCTGGATGGGAGAGGCGGGCTATGCGCCCTTCCTGGCCAAACTGCAAGCAGGAGAGATCTGATGGCACAGACCAGAAGACAGATGCTGATCGATCCACTGGTCGATAACAATCCCATCACGTTGCAGGTTCTGGGGATCTGTTCAGCCCTTGCCGTGACCTCGTCGCTGCAGGTTTCGATGGTGATGGCGATTGCGGTGACCCTGGTAACCGGCTTCTCATCGATGTTCATCTCGATGCTGCGCAATCATATCCCGGGCTCGATCCGGATCATCGTGCAGATGGTGATCATCGCGTCTCTCGTCATCATCGTGGACCAGGTCCTGAAAGCCTATGCCTTCGAAATTTCGAAGACCCTGTCGGTCTTTGTCGGCCTGATCATCACCAACTGTATCGTCATGGGCCGGGCAGAAGCCTTTGCCATGAAGAATCCGCCGGTCGCATACTTCATCGACGGTGTCGGCAACGGGCTGGGCTACGGTCTGATCCTGATGTTGGTCGGTTTCATTCGTGAACTCTTCGGGGCCGGCAGCCTCTTCGGGTTCAACATCCTGCAGACCGTGAACAACGGCGGCTGGTATGTTCCCAACGGCATGCTGCTGCTGCCGCCGTCAGCCTTCTTCATCATCGGACTGTTGATCTGGGCGTTCCGGACCTGGAAGCCCGAACAGGTCGAGGAACCCGAATACAAGATCCAGGTGGTGGACGCGCACTGATGGAACATCTTGTCTCTCTTGCCGTCAAGGCGATCTTTGTCGAGAACCTCGCGCTGTCCTTCTTCCTGGGCATGTGTACCTTCATCGCCGTATCGAAAAAGATCTCGACCGCGATCGGTCTCGGCATTTCGGTCATGATCGTGCAGTCGATCACGGTTCCCGCCAACAACATCATTCTCAACTATCTGCTTGCCCCCGGCGCGCTTGCCTGGGCCGGGTTCAGCAATGTCGACCTGACCTTCCTCGGGCTGATCTCCTATATCGGCGTGATCGCGGCCCTGGTGCAGATCCTGGAGATGGTGCTCGACAAGTATTTCCCGCCGCTGTACAACGCACTCGGCGTGTTCCTGCCACTGATCACGGTGAACTGTGCCATTCTTGGCGGCTCTTTGTTCATGGTGGAACGCGACTACGACTTTACCGAATCGGTCACCTACGGGCTCTCGTCCGGCTTCGGCTGGGCTCTTGCGATCACGGCAATGGCCGGCGTTCGGGAAAAACTGAAATATTCCGACATACCCGAGGGTCTGCAAGGCCTAGGCATTACATTCATCACCGCCGGCCTGATGGCACTTGCCTTCATGTCATTCAGCGGCGTCAAATTGTAAACGGGAGCGCCCTGTGGCCACATTCGGACTAGGCATTATTCTCTTTACCCTTATCGTTCTGGGACTGGTGACGATCATCCTCGGTGCGCGTTCCAGGCTCGTGTCGACCGGCAACGTCAATATCAGCATCAACGGCGAGAAGACGATTTCCGTACCGGCTGGCGGCAAGCTGCTGCAGACCCTCGCTGAACAGAAACTTTTCGTCCCGTCTGCCTGCGGCGGCGGCGGAACCTGTGCCCAGTGCCGGGTCAAGATCCACGCTGGCGGCGGATCGATCCTGCCGACGGAAGAAAGCCACATCACCAAGCGCGAGGCGGCCTGCGGCGATCGCCTGTCGTGTCAGGTTGCCGTCAAGCAGGACATGGACATCGAGGTTCCCGAAGAGGTCTTCGGGGTCAAGAAGTGGGAATGCACGGTCCGCTCGAACGAAAACGTGGCCACCTTCATCAAGGCGCTGGTTCTGGAGCTGCCGGAAGGCGAAGACGTCAATTTCCGGGCCGGCGGCTACATCCAGATCGAAGCGCCGCATCACGCACTCAAATACACCGACTTCGATGTCGAGGAGGAATACCGGGGCGACTGGGACCGCTTCAATCTGTGGCAGTACGAATCCGTGGTGTCCGAGCCGATCGAGCGCGCCTATTCCATGGCGAACTATCCCGAGGAAAAGGGCATGATCATGCTGAATGTCCGTGTCGCCTCGCCGCCTCCGGGTTCGGCAGGCATTCCTCCGGGCAAGATGTCGAGCTACATCTTCAACCTGAAGCCGGGAGACAAGGTCACCATCTCCGGTCCGTTCGGCGAATTCTTCGCGCGCGAGACTGAAAAGGAAATGGTGTTCATCGGCGGCGGTGCCGGCATGGCACCGATGCGCAGCCACATTTTCGACCAGCTCAAGCGTCTGAAGTCAAAGCGCAAGATCAGCTTCTGGTACGGCGCGCGCTCCAAGCGCGAGATGTTCTTTGTCGAGGATTTCGACGATCTGGCGGCTGAAAACGAGAATTTCGATTGGCATGTGGCCCTGTCGGATGCGCTGCCTGAGGACGAGTGGACGGGCTATACCGGTTTCATCCACAACGTGCTCTTCGATGAGTATCTGAAAAATCACCCGGCGCCCGAAGACTGCGAATTCTACATGTGCGGACCGCCCATCATGAACTCGTCGGTGATCAATATGTTGCTGGAATTGGGTGTTGACCGCGAAGACATCATGCTCGACGACTTCGGCGGCTAATTTCCGGACCATTTCAAAAGAGAAAATGCCCTGATCGTTTTGCGGTCAGGGCATTTTCTTTTTTCTTCTGCCGGGAAACCCGTGTTGCCAACTCACGTCAGCAAGTCCGGTCCTCCCGACAAACGCGAATGCGGCTGGTGTCAACGTCAATATCAGACCAGCGCCGGATCTTTCGTCGTCCGAGCTGCGTCTTCGGTGGTTGCCGAACCGCCCGTCTGCGGGGACGATCCTTGCGCCTTTCCTGACGACTTGCCGGAGACCACAGGCGGCTTGCGCCAGGGCTGGCCCTTGAACCAGGCAACCACGTAGGCCACCGCAATCAGCGCCAGGAAGCCGCCGAAATTGGTGTAGATCTGGGCCGTCCACTCGCCGCGTGCCCAGGCCATGTCCCGGAGGATCGCGACCGCCTGGGCGATCACCAGGCTGGCCATGAAGACCGCGAGGGACTGCTGCCCGACCTTCTGGACGACGCGGACAAAACCACCCCACAGGGCGCCATGGCCGAGAAGGTACTTGCCGTGCTCGCCGGCAGCCACCCAGGCCACATAGGCCAGCGCCAGGAAGTGCACGTAGCGCAGGATGCCAAACTCGGTCTTGACCCAGAGCGGCCTGATCGCCTCGCGCACTTCGCGTGCCCAGACGACGTCCAGGTGGTTCTCGCTGTGAATGCGGAAATAGGCGAAGGGGACAGTGATCAGGAGGATCGCGATCGCGGCGATGATCAGGTTCCGGTTCACCGGCGGGGCCGGGATCCAGCCGCGCATGAAAGCGAACCCGGTGAAGAACAGCATCTGCCAGGCGAAGGGATTGAAGAACCACTTGCGCTCCGACCACGGTTCGGCTGGCAGGTCGAGCAGTCCGAACTGCGAGGCCAGCCACAGGCCGATCGAAAACGCAAAGGCACCGGGGACGGAATAGCGGGCGATCAGCATGATGGCCGGCATCAGGGCCAGGATCACCACATACATCGGCAGGATGTCGAAATAGTTGGGCACCCAGGTCATCGTCATGAGACCGGGCAGGGCAATTTCGGTCTTGTTGTAGAGATGCCAGAGGTTCAGCGAATTGACGTAATCCTGGGTCAATCCGCAGCAATCGTTCAAAAAGCCGCTTTCGTGCACCATCACCAGACCGACGGCAATCACCAGGAATTGGCCGATAAACGCCCAGTAGACCTGCCACATGCGTTGCACGACACGCGCGGCACCGATGCCCCATCCATAGACCTCAAAGGTCTTGCCGAAGGCGAGGGCGGACGCCATGCCGGAGCAGAAAACGAAAATCTCTGTCGCATCGGAAAAGCCGAACCGTGCCGGGATCCACAAGGTCCACCAGTTCCACGGCACATGGGCGATGAAGATGATGAACATTCCGATCCCGCGAAAGAAATCGAGCCGCGGGTCGCGAGGGCGTTTCGTTTGTGTAAGTGCGTTCACGTCAAATCCAGAAAATGTCTGTCACTCGGGCGG
>JBCDEN010000289.1:0-5826 GCA_039179715.1 Pseudomonadota bacterium | reverse complement strand
CGACAAGGGGACAACGATCCGCCTCACGGCAGTGCCGGAAAAACTGCATCTCTTCGATGCTGAAGGCAGATCGTTCTTGTACCGGTAGTCCGCTCGCCGGGGCTTCGTCCATTCGCAGGCACCGTGCAGTCAGATTTCGGCAATGCCGCCTGGGATACGGGGGAGACTGGCGCAAATTGCCTGTCTCCTGTCTCCCGCCCGCCATGTCCTGATCTGCAGGCCACCTGAGCCCATTTGCAGTCGACACAGAATTGCCGAGCCGCCGGCAGGTGACACGGCTTGCCGTTGCCCGCGCCGTCTTGGTGTCCGGTCAGCGAACGCCGTTTTCTGCTCGTGTCGCGTGATTTTCAGGTCTGATCGTTCTTGTCATATCATTTTCATATGAACGTCGAATTATGTTCATATGAAAATGGTGTATGGTGTTTCAGGAACGGATTGTCTCGCAGCCGTTCAAGTGACGCTTAACGAAACCACGCCGGTTCCGGCTGGTTCGAGCAATGGGCACAGATACGATGCGCACCTTGGGCCAAATAGAGATTTCCAAACGTCAGGCCGAGATCACGGATCTCGTGCAGAAGACCGGATTCGCCTCCGTGGAGGACCTGGCCGAGCGTTTTGATGTCACGACACAGACAATCCGCCGTGACGTGAATGGCCTGTGCGAGCTTGGCATGCTTCGGCGGACCCACGGTGGCGTCGAACCTCCCGCGCCCGCCTCCAATATCCATTATTCGACACGTCAGATCCTCAACCTGCGCGAAAAACAGCAGATCGCGAGACTGGTTGCGGACCAGATCAAGAACCATCAGTCGCTGGCATTTTCCATCGGGACGACACCGGAGATCGTGATGCAGGCACTGGCAGGCCATGAGCAATTGGCGATCTTCACAAACAATCTGAATGTCGCCTTCACCGCGTCCAGCAATCCATCCTTCCAGGTCACGATCGCGGGCGGTCGGCTCAGGCATGGCGACCGCGACATTCTGGGCTCGGCGGCACAGGATTTCTTTTCAAACTACAAGGTGGATGTCGGTGTCTTCGGCGTTGCCGGTGTCGATGAGGACGGCACCCTGCTCGACTTTCACGAAGATGAAGTTGCAGCGCGGCAATCTATCCTGAGAAACTGCCGCCAGTCGTGCCTTGTCCTCGACCACAGCAAGTTCGGGCGTACCGCCCATGTCCGCGGTGGTCACCTCAAGGACGTCGACGCCGTCTTCAGCGACCGTCCGGTTCCCGATGTTTTCCTTGAAAGCCTCAGGGGCTCCAAGACGGATGTCTTCGTGGCGGACCAGGAGGGCGCAGCCTGATGGCACAAACGGCCCTTGAGAGTTCCGGCAAGCCGATCACGCTCGAACAGGTCTCGCGCTCCTGGGGCGAGACGGTGGCCGTGGATAATCTGTCCATAGAGATACCGGCCGGGTCGTTCACGGCGTTGCTTGGTCCGTCCGGATGCGGCAAGTCGACAACCCTGCGCATGATTGCGGGGCTGGAAAGCGTCAGCGCGGGCCGGATCCTGATCGGCGGGGACGACGTCACCGGGAAGCCGTCCTCCAAGCGTGATCTTTCCATGGTGTTCCAGTCCTATGCCCTGTTTCCGCATCTGAGCGTTGCCGAAAACATCATCTTCGGATTGAAGGTGCGTCGCGTCAGCCGAAGCGAGCGTGATGCGCGTCTGAGCCGGGTTGCCGATTTGCTGGGCCTGTCGCTGTTGCTTGAGCGCAAGCCGGGTCAGCTCTCAGGCGGACAGCAGCAACGTGTTGCGCTGGGCCGTGCAATCATTGGCGAAAAACCGATCTGCCTCATGGATGAGCCGCTCTCCAACCTGGATGCAAAGCTCAGGCACGAGATGCGCCTGGAGATCCGGTCGCTGCAGCAGCAGCTCGGCTTCACGATGGTGTATGTCACCCACGATCAGGTGGAGGCGATCACCATGGCCGACCAGGTCGTGCTCCTGAACGAGGGGCAACTGGAACAGGCTGCGGAGCCGCGCGAGCTCTACGAGAGACCGGCCAGCCCGTTCGCCGCGAAATTTATCGGCACGCCGCCGATGAACCTGTTTCCCGCCAACGCGTTCAAGAAACTGTCCACCGCGCCGGATTTCCAGTTGGGCATCCGTCCCGAAGCGATGCACCTCGCCGACGACGGTCCCGTCACGGCTGACATCCGGGCCGTCGAGTATCTGGGTGCGGACATTCTGGCGGATTGCGTCGTTGCAAAGACTTCCTTTCAGGTGCGGTTGCCGACAAACCGCGCCGTTGCACCGGGACAATCGATCCAGCTGGGGTTCGAACCCAATGCCCTTCACGTTTTCGACGCCGATACAGGCCGGCGGCGGGACGACCTGGTGACAGAATTCGGAACGCTGTTGCGTTCCTGACCGACTGCGCGCGCCTGCGTAGATCAGCCGCAATGTTGCGGATGTTCAAACCTTAGGAAGTATTGAGATGTTGAAGTCCACTTTCCTGAAAGCCGTTGCGGCAACGGCTCTTACCTTCAGCACCTGGGCGTCCGCTCAGGCCGTTGACCTGCAGTTTTATTTCCCGGTCGCCGTTGGCGGCACGGCCGCTGAAACCATCCAGGAACTGACGAATGAATATGTCGCTCAGAACCCGGATGTGAACATCGATGCTGTCTACGCCGGTTCCTACCAGGACACGGTTGCCAAGGCGATCACCGCGTCGCGCGGCGGCAACCCGCCCCAGCTTTCCGTGATCCTGTCCGTCGACATGTTCACGCTGATCGATGAAGACCTGATCGTGCCGTTTGACGACTACCTGTCGGGTGACGAAGGCAAGACATGGATCGAGGGGTTCTACCCGGCATTCATGGAAAACAGCCAGACCGGCGGCAAGACCTACGGCATTCCGTTCCAGCGTTCCACACCGGTGCTTTACTGGAACAAGGAGGCTTTCAAGGAAGCCGGTCTTGATCCGGAAGTCGCGCCGGAAACCTGGGACGAAATGGTCGAGTTCGGCAAGAAACTGACCAAGAAGGACAGCAGCGGCAACGTCACCCAGTGGGGCGTGCGCATTCCTTCGTCCGGTTTCCCCTACTGGCTGTTCCAGGGATTGGCCATCGAAAACGGGGCCATCCTTGCCAATTCCGACGGCAACAAGACCAATTTTGACGACCCGAAAGTTGTCGAAGCGTTGCAGTATCTGGTTGATCTGAGCACAAAATACGAGGTCATGGCTCCCGGAATCATCGAGTGGGGCGCAACACCGAAAGCGTTCTTCGAGGGGCAGACGGCCATGATGTGGACGTCCACCGGCAACCTGACAAATGTGCGCAACAACGCACCGTTCGACTTCGGCGTGGCCATGCTTCCTGCCAAGGAAACCCGCGGCGCGCCGACCGGTGGCGGCAACTTCTACCTGTTCAAGGGCGCATCCGATGAGCAGTCCAAGGCCGCGGTCGAGTTCGTGAAGTGGATCACGGCTGCCGAACAGGCCGCCAAATGGACCATCGCAACCGGTTATGTCGCACCGCGCCCGGAGACCTGGGACACCGAAACGATGAAGGCCTACACGGCCGATTTCGCACCGGCCCTGGTTGCCCGCGACCAGCTGGAGTTTGCCAAGGCGGAGCTGTCCACCTTCCAGAACCAGCGCATCACCGGCCTCTTCAACGACGCCCTGGCGTCCGCGATCACCGGACAGAAAGACCCTGCCACCGCGCTCAAGGAAGCGCAGGAACAGGCTGACAAGATCCTGGCCGAGTATCGCTAAGAGATCCTGTCAATGCGGAGCGCCACCCCACGCGGGCGCTCCGCGTTCATTTAACTGAATCCAAGGCTCGGAATGGAACGACGATGCGGGACTTGAAACTGAAGCGGGACTGGATCCACGGATGGCTGTTGCTGCTGCCGGCGCTGGTGTTCCTGTTTGCCTTCACGCACATTCCCGCGATCACGACCCTGATCAACAGTTTCTTTTCAACGCCGCGCGGCCGCCGGTCCGCGAAATTCATCGGTCTCGAAAATTACGACCGCATGATCAACGACCCGGTGTTCTGGAAAGTGCTCTGGAACAATCTCTGGTTCGCCCTTGGCACGATCCCGGCTTCCGTCGCACTCGCCATCGTCATGGCGCTGTGGGTCAATGACAAACTGGCGGGTCGCAGCTTTGTGCGCATGGCCTATTTCACACCCACCGTCCTGCCGCTGATCGCCGTCGCCAATATCTGGCTGTTCTTCTATACGCCGGGTTTCGGGCTGTTTGACCAGATCACCGGGTTTCTGTTCGGATGGCCTGCCAGCAACTATCTCGGCAATCCCGAGACCGCGCTGAATGCGATCATCGTGGTGACGGTCTGGAAGGAAGCCGGGTTCTTCATGATCTTTTATCTGGCGGCCCTGCAGGCGATCCCCGTCTCGCTCAAGGAAGCCGCGCAGATCGAGGGGGCAGGGCGCTGGACAATTTTCTGGCGGATCACCTTTCCGCTGCTGATGCCGACGACGCTGTTTGTCTGCGTCAATGCGGTTATCAATTCCTTCCGCCTTGTTGATCACATCTTCATCCTGACGGATGGCGGCCCGGACAATGCTTCCGCACTGCTGCTGTTCTACATCTATGAGGTCGCGTTCCGCTTCTGGGAAACGGCCTATGGCGCGACGCTGACCGTTGCTCTTCTCGCCCTGCTGTCCCTGCTTGCGATCGGCCAGTTCTTCTTCTTCGACCGGAAGGTGCATTATAAATGACCGGCACTTCCGACCTGTTCGACCGCTCGCTCAACACCATTGCCGCGTGGGCCCTCGCGCTGCTTTGGGTCCTGCCGCTTGCCTATGCGGTCTGGACCGCGTTTCATCCGGCCGCCTATGAGGCGCGGTTTGAACTGTTTGCGCCGCTGACGCTGGAAAATTTTGCTAAGGCCTGGGATGCGGCGCCCTTTGCGCGCTACTTCCTGAACACGTTCATTCTGGTGACGATGATCCTGGCCGGGCAGTTCTTCCTGTGCACGCTGGCAGCCTTTGCCTTCGCCCGGTTCGAATTTCCGGGGCGCAACATCCTGTTCGCGCTGGTGCTGCTGCAGCTTCTGGTGATGCCGGATATCCTGATGGTCGAGAACTACAAGACCATGCGGCTGCTCGACCTGGTAGACACAATCCCGGCGATTGCGCTTCCCTACATCGCCTCCGGCTTCGGCATCTTCCTGCTACGGCAAACATTCATGACGATCCCGAAGGAGCTTGACGAGGCAGCCCGTATCGAAGGCGCGTCCGTGCTCGGGGTGCTCTGGAAGGTCTATATTCCGCTCGCCAAGCCGACCTATCTCGCCTATGGCCTGGTGTCCGTCAGCCACCATTGGAACAATTTCCTGTGGCCGCTGATCGTGACCAATTCGGTCGAGACACGGCCCGTCACGGTCGGTCTGAGCATTTTTTCGGCCATTGACAGCGGCATCGAATGGTCCGTGATCCTGCCACCACCGGCAGGCCTCCAGGAACTGGCGTTCTGCTACCACCGACAGGCCTCCAGGAACTGGTCTGCCACCACCGGCAGCCCTCCAGGAACTGGTGGTCTGCCACCACCAGCAGGCCTCCAGGAACTGATTGTCTGCTACCACCGGCAGGCCTCCAGGAACTGGGTGCCTGCCACCACCGGCAGGCCTCCAGGAACTGGTGGTCTGCTACCACCGACAGGCCTCCAGAAACTGGACTGACACCAACGGCAGGCCACCAGGAACTGGTGGTCCGCCACCACCGGCAGGCCTCCAGGACCTGGTCTGCCACCCCTGGCAGGCCCCCAGGAACTGATGGTCTGCCACTCTCGGCAGGCCTCCAGGAACTCGTCTGCCACCACCGGCAGTCCTCCAGGAACTGGTGGT
>JBCDEN010000343.1:0-5226 GCA_039179715.1 Pseudomonadota bacterium | reverse complement strand
GTCGAAAATCACGTGCCGGCTTATGTCGCGCGCTGTTGTGTCGGGTGGGCTGACGAGCCACACCACCCACCAGAGCGCGTAATAGGTCGCAAGGTTCACCGCGAACATTGTCGAGGGAAACGCGTAGAGCAGCTGCTTCCACAGGACGGGCTGTGTCAGCTTGGACAAGAGACGCACATAGATCGACCACGCCGCCACCGCCATCAGGATGAAGGACAGGTTCATCACTGTCTTGAGGATCCAGAGATTGTGCAGCCCGTTCGGACTGTCGGATCCCTCATCGGCCTGTATCGAGGACAGCGTATAATGCAGCGTGACGTCCCAGCTGAGGATGATGAACGGCAGGAACAGCCAGGTCAGGGCGACGATGTCGGTCCTGAGCTTCTTCTGTCTGGAGAAGCCGTCATAAAGGATGTCAACGCGAACGTGGCTGTTCGTTGTCACGGCATAGGCGATGCCGACCAGCACCGCCGACCCGTAGAGCCACCATTGGAAATCGTCTAGCCAGGCCTGATTCATGCCGGCGCCGCGCAGGACAACCTGGGCGCAGATGGCGAGCATCAAGAACGGGAAAAGCCATGCAAAGAGGTTGGAAATGAAGACGACGAACCGGTCGCCGCGATTGTGTTCCTCGGCCCCGACAGCGCCCGGATCCGTGATCGCGACGCTGCCGTCGGCTGAAAAGACTTCTTCAGGCTTGTCCATATGTTCCCCGCCTTGCCTGCGATGTGCCGGACGCCTCCACACCCAGCAGAATACCGGGGCGATGACGCCCCGGTATGCATTGTGTGGTCCGAGATTTCGGACCGGATCAGTGCGGCCCGCTTAGTTGCGCGGACGCGGCAGGTAGATGTTGTCGTTCCAGACCTTGTAGCCTGCGCGGAACTCCTGGAGATTGTCCCAGACTTCCTTGAAGAACGCATCTTCAGCAGCCAGTTCGGCGGCAACTTCGACCCACGCGGTCTCGAAAGCGTCAAGCATTTCCGGGGACCATTGCTTGATGGTCACACCGTTCTTCTCGACGTTTTCCTGCATCGCATCAAAGTTGGTTGCTTCACCTTCGGCGAAGTTGTCGGTGATGTTCGCCATGCAGGCGATCTCGATCTGGTTCTGGGCGACTTCATCGAGATCGTCCCAGCGGTCCTTGTTGATCAGGAGTTCGAACATTGTTGCCGGCTGGTGCCAGCCAGGGAAGTAGTTGTATTTCGCGATGTTGTGGAACCCGAGACGCGCATCGATCCGCGGCATGGAGAATTCGGTTGCATCGATCGCACCGCGCTCCAGCGCCGGGAAGATGTCACCACCGGCCAGAAGCGAGGTGGACACGCCGAGTTTCTGCATCACCTCGGCGCCGAGGCCGAAGAAGCGCATGTTCAGACCTTCAAGATCTTCAAGGCCGTTGATCTCGTTCTTGAACCATCCGGAGGTTTCCGGGGCGATGATGCCGCAGGGAATGACGTGAACGTTGTAGCCGTTTTCGTCATACATGCGCTGGAACAGCTCTGCGCCGTCGCCATAAAGCATCCACGCCAGGAACTCCCCTGCTTCCGGACCGAACGGAACGGCAGCAAACAGGGAGGCGGCCGGGATCTTGCCCTGCCAGTACCCGGATGTGGTGTAGGCGGCGTCAACCGAACCGCTGGAAACGGCATCGAGCGCTTCAAGCGCGGGAACCAGCTCGCCCGGATCGAAGTGTTCGAACTCGACATCGTTCGAGATGGAATTGATCTTTTCGGTAAAGCCGACGGCGGCGGTGCCGAGGATCGGCAGGTTTTTGCCGAAGGCGGATGTCATTTCGAAGGCTTCCTGAGCGGCAGCCGGTGCCGTCAATGCCAAGCTAGTCGCCGCAGCAATGGCGAAAGTACGGATCGTCATATGTTTCCCCCTGGGTTTTTTTGTGGACCTTGACCGGTCCTTTGGAAAAAGAAACGTACACGCCTTACTTAGCGCAGTAAGACGAAAGTGTTAATCCCCGGCTTTCGTCTAAAGCCGGTTCGCGATGACCTGGGTGATGGTTCCCTAACCCAGGCCTCTTTCTTCTCGTGAAAATCAGTTTTCAGCTGCATTTTTGCGCACGAACCGCAAACGGACCTATTGTACCGGCAACCAACTTTTACATGTTCAATCGGCAGATCGGGCTACGCTGTGAACAACGACGCAACGATATCGGGTGATGCAATCATCCGCTGGCTGATGATCGAGGGGCCACGACTGGGGGCACCGTCGGCACTTCTGAACGGTTACAGCCAAAAGCTCTGCGACGCTGGAATTCAGGTTGACCGGTCAACCCTCGGCGCCCCGATCCTGCACCCGATCGCAAAATCGTCCTTTGTATTCTGGGATCGCCGGTCCGGACCCGAACAGCGCTGGTTCGTCTATACGCCGGACCAGATGGAGATCCTGAAGGCAAGTCCGATCCACAAGATCTACACGCAAGGCGAACCGACATCTCTCCGGCTTGATCGCCCGGGCGACAGGAACCTCTACCCGATCGGCGAGGATCTTTGGGCAGACGGCTATCACCAGTACGAGGCCCTGCCCCTGCAATTTGCAGACGGCACGTTCAAGGTCCTGACGCTTGCCACGCGCTCGCCCGATGGCTTCGATGAGGCGGACAAGGCCCTGATCGACGCGACGCTGCCTGCGCTGACGCTCGTGTTCGAGGGCTTCATTGCACGCAACACGGCGAAAACACTCATGGAGACCTATGTCGGCACAAGGGCCGGCCTTCGCGTGCTGGACGGCGAAATCTCCCGCGGCGACGGCAGCACCATCGATGCGGTCATCTGGTTTTCCGATCTGCGCGGCTTTACCTCGCTCGCGCAGACGCACAGTGAAGATGATCTGCTGAAACTGCTGAACGACTATTTCGGAACGCTGACGGACGCCATCGAGGACCATTCCGGCGAGGTTCTCAAATTCATCGGAGATGCGCTTCTGGCCGTTTTTCCGCACCAGGATGATGTCGGCGCCGCTGTCGAGCGGGCGGAGGCTGCAGCTATGAAGGTTGCGGGTAAAAAGACCCCTCGGCAGGACTACATGTTCGGCATCGGCCTGCATCCCGGGTCCGTGTTTTACGGAAATATCGGCGGCGGAACGCGGCTTGATTTCACGGTCATCGGATCGTCGGTAAACATCGCCAGCCGCATCGAGGGCCTGTGCGGCATGCTCGGGGAAACCGTGCTGGCATCAGCAGACTTTGTTGAAAAATCGCGAAAAAGCTGGCGCTCGATCGGACAGCATGAACTCAAGGGCGTCGCGGACCCGGTGGAAATTTTCGCGCCTGTACCGGGCTGATCTGCAACGGGATCAATCGATCCTGTCAGGCAGGCCGCGCCCGTTGTTCCACCATCTGTGCGGATTGTCGCTTTCCGGATCGTAGGCAGCCCTGCTGGCCCAGTCTTCGCGCAAGAAAATCACCGGTTCTTCATAGTGATGGACGTGAAGGATCGCATCCATCACCCTTTCAAGCACCGCCGCGTCCCGTTCAATGGAAATCTTGAGTTCAACCATCGGATAGGTTTCCGTGCTGCCCGCCTCGAAACCTTCCACATGTGTCGTTGTCGTCGAACCGGGTTCCGGTTGCGCGGTTTCCTTTCCGACGGCGGATATGCTTGCATTGCGCTGATAGCGCCCGAAGCTCAGGGGATGGACCTTCAGCACTTCGTCCAAAATGCGGTCGATATCCTCCGGCAGGGTCTGTATCTCCAGGGTCCAGACCGGCACGAAACTGCCCGATTTCGCCGTGTAGCCATCAAGATGCATGTGAAAACTCCATTTTGGAGACACTGGAAGTTCTTATTTTGTTCCATTGCATCGGCAAGGTCAACAAGCCACGGCCAACCCGCCGCCGCCCTTGCCAAGCCACGCCGAAAGAACCCGATAGCAATCGGCTCTTGACTTTCGCACACAAACGACAGATGTTTCTGTCATGACAGAAGTTACCGACAAAGATAAAACCTCTGCGAGATCCCAGTTCATCCTTTATTGGGGGGACATGGGTGGTCAGTGGGGCGTGAACAGGTCTGTGGCCCAGATCCATGCCCTTTTGTATCTCAGCACAAGCCCGCTCAACGCGGAACAGATTTCAGAGGAACTCGGCATCGCACGCTCGAATGTCTCCAATTCCCTGAAAGAGCTTGTCGGCTGGAAGCTTATCCAGCGCGTGCCGGTGGCAGGCGACAGGCGTGAGCATTTCGTCGCCGAGACCGATGTCTGGGAGATGGCATTGCTCATTGCAAGGGGCCGCAAGGAACGGGAAATCGACCCGGCGATCCGGGCGATCGACATGTGCGTGACCCAGGCGGAGACGGAACCCGGCCTCGATCCCGAAGTGCTTGGGCGCATGCATGCCATGCAGGATTTCCTGGCCACGGCAGACACCTGGTCGGGTCAGATGCTGAGCGTTCCCAAATCCAGTCTCGCCGCCCTGATGAAGATGGGCAACAAGGTGCTTGCGCTGCTGAAGATCGGCGGCAAGAAGGCACAGTAACTCGAATTTTTTTTGTTCATTAATTTCTCTTTTTACAGAAATAACGAATAAAACAGGAAGGAGTGGAAATGCTGGATCCGATTACTGACCACCAGGGCTCCGCCATCCCCGACGACCGCTTCCGTCAATTGCTCGGCGAAACAGCCTGGAAGGCCCTGCCTGCGTCCGTCCGCCGGCGTTTCGGCAAGCGCCTGAAAGGCGGCTCAAGCGTCGTCTATCAAGGCGTTGTCGTCGCCATGCGGCGCAATCTTGCCGGGTACATCCTGTCGCAGCTGGCAAGGCTCGTCGGTGCGCCGCTTCCCTATGACAAGACATCCTTGAACCAGCCGGCCGTCGTCACCGTGACCGAAGACTGCGCGGGGGACGGACAGTTCTGGATCCGGCAATACGGCCGGGCCGCCGGTTTTCCGCAGGTGATTCACAGTTCAAAGCGCTTCGCCGGTCCAACGGGCATCGAGGAATATATCGGCTCGGGGATCGGAATGGCGCTTCGCGTCGGCGTGGACGACGGCGGACTGAATTTCACGAGCGACCACTATTTCCTGCAGTTCGGCTCACGGCGGCTGCGGCTCCCCGCCTGGTGCAGCCCCGGCGCGCTCACCATCACCCATCGCGACCTGGGCGGCACCCGTTTCCTGTTCTCTCTCACCCTTGAAAGCCGGTTCTTCGGCGAGCTCGTCCACCAGGACGCGCTGTTTCACGACATGGAGGTTCAACCATGACCGATCCCATCC
>JBCDEN010000117.1:0-8566 GCA_039179715.1 Pseudomonadota bacterium | reverse complement strand
GCCAATATCGAGATTGACGGATTGCCGCCCTTTTCCGAACTCGATGCTGTCGGACAGGTTTTGACGTTCGGCAATGTGCGCCTGCGCATCCTGTCGCGCACAAGACGCTGTGCCGCGACCGAGGTGAACCCCGTGACGGCGGAGCGGGATCTGAGGGTCCCCTACCTTTTGCGCAAGGAACTCGGGCACATGGATATGGGTGTCTACGTCGAGGTCGAAGCCGGTGGCCAGATCCGTGCCGGTCAGGACGGAGCGCTGAACCCGGAGGTGAACCGGGGACTGTTTTGAGATGGCGTTGGCACTTCCCAAGAGGGGCTGCGCAGTTCACAGCCGTGAAGGTGTTCGCGCCCTGAGAGCAGCATTCAGACCCCCGCAACGGCTTCGCCCTCACGTGCGCTGCCGCTGGCCACGCCACAGGATGAACAGGCCCGAGAGGACAATCAGCCCCGAGCCCAGAAACATCTCGAAACTCAATTGTTCGCCGAATACGAAGACGCCGAGAGCAAGGCCAAACAGCAGCCTTGAATATCTGAAAGGGGTGACGGCGGAGACCTCACCCGTCCGCATCGCCTTCATCAGGAAGGCATAGGCCGCGACACCGGCCAGGACGGCTCCGAGAAGGAAAACGGACAGCCAAGGTCCCGGCACAACGAAAGCTTCACCCTGAACGAACGTGTAGATGACGCCCGCGACGACGACGGACAGAAAACCGTAGAAGCCCAGCAGCACGGTTCCGATCGTGGCCGGGGCAATCCGGCTGGCGAGATCGCGTCCGGCAAAACCGATCATCCCGACGACCGCCAGAAGCGAAAGCGGCGAAAAGCCATCCGTTCCGGGCTGAACAATAATGACAACACCTGCGAGCCCTATGAGGATCGCCAGCCAGCGGCGCCAGCCGACTTTCTCCTTGAACACCAAAACGGCGCCCGCAACGACCACCAACGGCGTCGCCTGCAGAATGACGGTGGCTGCCGACAAGGGAATGAGCGCAACGGCGAGCACGTAGAACAGCCGCCCGGTGATTTCAAATCCCGCCCTGACAAGCATCGGGCGGGACACGACATCGGGCAAAAACAGGGGCTCCTTGTTCCAAAGCGCCACCGCAGCAAAGACGAGCATGCCGCCGACACCGAAGAGGAACAGGATCTGGCCGATGGGCAGCGTGCTTGCAGCCGCCTTGACAAAGACGTCCTCAATGGCAAATGCGCCCATCGAAAGGATCATCCAGAGGCTGCCGGCGAGGTTTGCCTTCCGGTCCGTTGCAATCGTCGTATTCAAGGAGCCTCCAGGGCAGGTTTGCCGAAGCGCGGTCGCCGTGTGAGCGGCCGGAGATCGTCTGACCCACCCGTGCGCCAAAGATAGCCCTTGGTCAAGCCGCAGGCGACACGAGGACGATCCGGTGTTCCGGAACCAATGCAGAATTTTGGAGCCAGCCGGGACGCTACTTCGGCACCGGCCGTACAAAAGCGTTTCTGGCGTCTTCAACCGGCTCGCGGCAATAGCACCCTTCCAGGTGGTCGTTGACCATGCCCATCGATTGCATGAAGGCATAAACGGTTGTCGGGCCGACAAAACTCCAGCCGCGTTTCTTCAGCTCCCTGGAGAGCGCCGTGCTCTCCGCGGTCTTGCCGAGCGTCTTCGCGGTCTCGAAGTCGATTTTCGGCGGGCGGTTTTCCGGCATTGGTTCAAACGACCAGAAAAACGCGGCGAGCGAACCGAATTCCTTGCGGAGTTCCAGGGCGCGGTTGGCATTGTTGATGGTCGATTCGATCTTCTTGCGATGACGCACGATGGCTGCATCGGCAAGACAGCGTTCGACATCCTCTTCGGAGAAGGCCGCAACCTGGTCGAACTCGAAATTGGCAAAGGCGGCCCGGAACCCGTCCCGTTTTCTCAAGATGGTCAGCCATGACAGTCCGGACTGAAACCCTTCGAGACAGATCTTTTCGAAGAGACGGCGGTCATCATCGACCGGCCAGCCCCACTCGGTGTCGTGGTAATGCTGGTAGTCGTCGAGGCCGCCATACCACCAGCAACGGTCCTTGCCGTCTTCTCCCCTGATGAGTCCCGTCACCGGATCGCGCTCGGGTTTCGCGCCTTTGCCCGTGGTCTGATCGGTCATGCCCTATCCAATATTCACTATTTGTTCTTTTTCTATCGATCCGTCCGACAACATTCAAGCCGCCCCGGACACAAAAAAGCCCGGCACGGCCGGGCTCTCGATCGACTTGTTTCCGAGATCACGCGAACAGGGCGTCGATGTCGTCCTGCGTGGCAACATCCGTGTCGCTTTCCAGTGCCGGACCGTTGAGAAGGGCTGCGTCGCCTTCCTTGTGGTCGCGTTCCTCCACGGAAATATCCTTGAACGTCTCGATGCCGCCCCAGATATCCATCATCTGCATGATCCGGTCCTCAACGAAACGCAAGGTCCCGACGACCTTGGTGATGCGCTGACCGGTCAGATCCTGGAAGTTACAGGCTTCGAAGATCTTAACGACCTTGTCCTGAATGTCGTTGGCCAGTTCCGAGTCTTCCTTGCCAACCCGGGCGGACAGGGTGTTTGCGGTTTCATCGATGAATTCGGCGGCTGCGAGGATCGTTTCCGTCGCGCCTTCCGTGCCGTCGACGACCGCATCGAGTTCGTTGGTCACGCGGGTCATTTCCTCACCCTTGGAACCGGTCGTGTGATGCAGGGTCGCGATTTCCTTCTTGGTCTGCGCGATCGCCTCGTAAATGGCGTCGAGTTCGACTTTCAGCTTCGCCGCCTCTGACAGCTCCTTGCGGAACTCGGCCATGAACTTTTCGCTCATCTCTTCCGGGTTGAGCGCGTTTTCCTGAGCGGCTCCTCCCTTGTTGATGAGCGATCTGAGACTGCTGATTTCCGCAAGCACTTCCTGATGCCGACGTTCTTCGGCGAAGACGGGATCATTGTCGACCCCGGAATTCATACGTATCAAGCTTTCCGCCCGAAAGGATCTCTTCACCGCGGCCATGCCAACTCCCGTCCCTTGCCCCACTGGCGCATTAAAATACCCATTAGGCGATTGATAGCAGGGGAAGTTTAAGGAAATGTTTTTGCGATACCTGCTTAAAATTACAAAGGTCGCGGCACATTTAGTTCGCCTGCTTATATGTCTTTCACAAACTGTTTGGTTATCTTTTTCCGCATAGGCTTGACGACAAGAGCTTTGAGATCCGAGGCGGATTGATCACGAATGCCGTGAAACCGGTGAACGTGTGTGGCTGTGAAAGGCGTTCTGAAATATATGATGAGTATGCGTTTACGAAACCTGCCCGCTTTGTTGCTCAGCCTGCTCATTCCCGCGCTCGTCGCTGGCGGACCGGTTCGTGCCGCGAACGATTCCTTTTCGACAGAAGAAATCCTGAAGGGTTTTGAGAAAACCGTCTTCGGTCTGGAGTACCGCAGCTGGAGCTGGCGGCCCTACCTCGTAAAGAAGTTCACCCAGCCGGTCACGTTCTACGTCCACAATCTGTCACGCCGCGACCGCACGCGTGTGGTCCATCGCTTCGTGCGCGAAATCGACCGCCGCATCGGGGGGCTGAAGACCAGCATCACCAACGACCCGGCCGCCGCGAATTTCGAAGTCTTCGTGGTCGACCGCGCGCAATATGTGCCCGTTGTCCAGCGCGATATCTACAAGAACAACCGGGCCAAGGTTCCTGGCCGGTGTCTTGTCCGCGTCGTGTCGGGCAGAAACGGCATCAAGAGATCGGCTGCGGTGATCGTCTCCGACGAAGGGGAATTCCTGTTCAACCGGTGTCTTGTCGAGGAGATCCTTCAGGGTCTCGGGCCGATGAATGACAACCGCGATCTGACACACTCGGTGTTTAACGATGCATCGCGTCACAGCCGGTTCACGATCTTCGATCAGATCATTTTGAACATGCTGTACGATCCGAGGATCCGGCCCGGCATGTCCATGAAACAGACCAAGCCGATCCTGCCGCTGGTCGCCCGCGATGCGCGCAGGCGCGTGCGTTAACCAACGATTTTCGAATAATGCAGCAATTTCAACACGCCTTCCGGACACCCGGCCGAACACGGGCGTGATGCAAACATCTCGTTAATCGTGTTTCGCAAGACTTGAATAACCATAAGAAACATTTACCGAATTTCTCACTTCGGGATTCACTTTTGAAAGAACTTGCGTCCGTATCATCCTTGCCAGTTCGTTAACCGGTCCGTTTGAATTGCCGGTGGACGTGGTCAAAGTTGAGTAAAGAGTGCCGCCATGTTCTTTTCAAAGAAACGTTCCTTGAACGTCTTGATGCTTGCCGGAGCCGTCCTTGCCGGCACCGCATTTTTCTCAGGTCCGGCAACCGCCGGACAGGTTGCCCCTCCGCCGCTGGTTCTCAGCCCCAATCTTACGGAACCCTGGATGATGCAGCTGCAGCCTGGCGCCGTGCGCCGCGCGGCTCCCGCCCAGCGCCGGCAGGTCCAGCAGCCGCAGGTGCGCCGCGCCAACTGGTGGTCCCGCCGGATGGAACCGGCCCGCCAGCAGCCGAAACGGCAGACGCGCCAGATCGCGCCCCAGTTCCTGCCGACGATCGTGGACTACAACGGCAAGCACAAGCCGGGAACGATCGTGATCGATACGAATGCCCGTTTTCTGTATCTCGTGCAGTCGGACGGAACCGCGCGCCGATACGGCGTGGGTGTCGGAAAGCCCGGCTTTGAGTGGGCCGGATCGCACCGCGTCACCCGAAAGGCGGAGTGGCCGGACTGGCGTCCGCCCGCGGCAATGCGCAAGCGCCGTCCCGAGCTTCCCGCCTTCATGGCCGGCGGACCGGAAAATCCGCTTGGCGCACGTGCGCTTTATCTCGGATCGACCCTCTACCGTATCCACGGTTCCAACCAGCCCTGGACCATCGGGCACGCGGTGTCGTCCGGGTGCATCCGCATGCGCAATGAAGATGTCATGGACCTCTACGAGCGCGTCGGTGTCGGCACCAGGGTCTACGTGCTCTGAACCGGGACCGCGTTCCCGAAACCGAACAGAAAACGCACGGCTTGCCCGTGCGTTTTTGCTTCAGGGCAAAAGCATCTTCTTGCACAAGTTTCCGTTTCTTTGCAGTTTGTCTGTGTGACCGAGCGAATCCCCGCTCCGACTTTTTCCAGGACCAAAGGGTATGGCCCGGCGCTCCGGCATCTTATCCGCAAATTCCGATACGGCCTATTTCCTCAAGGCCGCCCTGGTCGGCCTCCTTGTCGGCGGGCTTGCGACCGGCTTTCACGCGGGGCTGGAATTCCTGTTCGCACAATATGGTGCCTTGAGAAGTTCGCTGGGTGGCGGCGTTCTTCCCTATGCCGTTTCCATGGTCCTGTCGGCATCTTGTGTGACGGCCGCCTTTCTCCTGGTTCAACGGGTTGCGCCAGAAGCTGCGGGAAGCGGCATCCAGGAAATCGAGGGGGCCATGGAGGACAAGCGCCCGGTGCACTGGCCACAGGTGCTGATTGCCAAGTTCTTTGGAGGCCTGCTCGCCCTGGGGTCCGGGCTCGTGCTCGGACGGGAAGGCCCGACGATCCATATGGGTGCGATGACCGCAGAAGCCCTGTCGCGCTCCCACAACATGTCTTCCTCCGATCACAAGGGCTTGCTCGCCGCCGGTGCCGCTGCAGGATTGGCAGCCGCGTTTAACGCGCCACTCGCCGCCATCCTGTTTATCGTCGAGGAAACGCGCCGCCAGTTTCCGTTCGGCTACCGGACCTACATGGCCGTCATCATCGCATCGATCCTGAGCGCTGCGGTGACCGAGCAGCTGACCCAGACCGGACCCCTGCTTGTCGTCGATGTCGGTTACCTGCCGGTGTGGAGCTACGTTCTACTGGCGGTCCTTGGCATCTTCCTTGGTGGCCTGGGTGTCTTCTTCAACCGGGCGCTGATCACCGTGATGGATCTGTTCCTGAAGATGCCGAAGGCTCTGCGCTGGGTCCCCGCGCTCGCGATCGGGGCCATCACGGGCATCTTGCTGAATGCATTTCCGGACGCAACCGGCGGAGGCGAAGATCTTGTTCACGACCTCATCTCCAGTCACTACGGTGTGCTTACCCTGCTTTTGCTCACGTTTCTCAGATTTGGAGGGGTCCTGTTTTCCTACGCATCCGGTGTGCCCGGCGGAATTTTTGCACCGATGCTTTCCATCGCAACCTGCGCCGGTCTTGCCTTCGGTGTCCTGTCGGTCGAGATCCTGCCAATTGAAGACGACTTCCGCTCGGCATGCGCCGTTGCCGCAATGGGCGGTTTCTTCGCCGCATCCGTGCGCGCTCCGCTCGTCGGTGTCGTTCTGGTCATGGAGCTGACCGGGGCCTATTCCCTCATCATGCCTGTTCTGGTCACGTGTACAACGGCATCGCTGACCGCGCATCATCTCGGCGGTCGTCCGGTTTACGAAGAACTTCTGGAGCGAACGCTCCGGCTGTCAGGGCAGGCGCAAGACACCGAGCCGGACAAGACGCCGGTGCAGCTGGGTACGCGCGAAAGCTGATGTCTGCCGAAACCTTACGGAGGAGACCCTGCCGTGCGGCGACGGCATGCCGCAGCGCAAGGTCCGGCCGGAAGGTGCAAGCCAGGTTTCAGGCATAGGGGATTTGCCGAAGGGAACAGTCTGTCCCGTGCGCGCTCCCTTCATGTCCGGCACCGCTGCGCAGGACATGAAAGGCGATCGAACGGTTTGTAGCGCGTGGTGACCGCTCAGAACATCCAGGTCTCGGGGTTCGGAATCGGCTCTCCGCGGCCCGCCAGCTGCAGGCCCTTGATGCAGCGGATGATCGCCCAGACCAGTGTCGCGATCAGGACAAAGATACCAATGAACACGAACATCAGGACAACACCGATTATGCTGAACAGAAATCCGATCCAGAATGTCCTGATCTGGTAGGTGTAGTGGGTATCCACCCATGCTGCAGCCTTGCCCCTGTTCAAATAGGCGAAGATCACACCGACAATCGAGGTGATCCCGACGATGATGCTCACGAGATAAAGGATCTAGATCAGCGTGGCATTCTTGCCGCCCGGCTCCATATAACCGGCGACGTCGCTTTGGTCATTCATGGCCCCCACTCCGCTTAAAAACTGGTGTCAAAATAATCTTCAATCATGCGCACCTGCCGTCGGGCAAGCTGCGCCGGTCACACCCTATGCAACGACCCCGGAATTGCAACAACTTTGGCAAGGCGTACAAGGTTGGCCCGGCTCAATCCGAGCGGTTAAAGCGAAAGCCGGATTAAGGATGTGCACGCGAGCATTCGCCGCCGTGTGCCGGACACGCCGTACGCCTTGCCACCTGAACAGGTCAGCGCCTGTGCGGCGATCAGCGACGACTGCCGATCCGCGATCAAGGCTGTCTGGCGCGCGCTTCCTATTAATTTGATCCAGTCGGCCCGCGCTGTCGTAACACGTACTGGTAGTTCAACGGGTTTCCCTGAATGTGACAGGTTCTGTCATGCCGGGAAGGTTCCGACAAACCTTAATCGTCTATCTGAGAGATTGAAAATGAGCAATCTTACGGACATGGAAATCTTCGCGCGCGTCGTAAGCTCGGGCAGCATGTCGGCGGCCGGCCGTGAGATGAGCCTGTCGCCAGCGGTGGTTTCAAAACGGATCCGCCGGCTCGAAGAAAAGCTCGGGACGCGCCTCCTGCAACGAACAACACGCCAGATTGCAATGACCGAAGCCGGCCAGGGCTTCTATGAACGCGTTGTCGCAATCCTCGCGTCGGTGGAAGAAGCGGAATCCTTCGTTTCGCGCGGATCAGCGAAAGCACGCGGCAACCTGCGGGTTGCGGTCCCGACGTCATTCGGACGCCTGCACATCGCGCCTCATCTTGGCCGGTTCCTTTCTGAAAACACCGACCTTGCCGTCAACCTCGATCTGTCCGACGATTTCGTGGATATCGTCGGCGACGGCTACGATCTGGCGGTACGCATCGCCGAGCTGTCTGATTCGAGCCTGGTTGCCCGACGTCTTGCGCCGGTTCACCGCGTGTTGTGTGCAAGTCCGGCCTATCTTGAGCGATATGGCGTGCCGCACAGCATCGAAGATCTTGCAGCGAACCACGTGACACTCGCAGCAACAAGCCAGGACCCCTGGAGACTGGCCGGTCCGCAGGGCCTTGAAACGGTCAGGACACAGGCACCACTCAAGACCAATTCGAACGAGGTCGTGCGCGAGTGCCTGCTTGAAGGCGTCGGGATCGCCCTGCGCTCCACCTGGGACGTGGGACCGGAACTGCGGGAAGGCAAGCTTCAGATCCTTCTTCCCCAGTACAGGGCATCAAAGGACGTCGGACTTTACGCCGTTTATCCAAGCAGGCAGTTTCTTCCCGCCAAGGTGCGCGTGTTTATTGATTTCCTGGCGAAACTCTACGGATCTTCCCCCTACTGGGACCGGGGCCTCGATGACTGGCTTCGACTCCCGAACAATGCGAAGGCGGGTTGATCACCCGTTTTTGAGGAACACGGACAGCAATTGCTCATTAGTATCTCTGCTGATGCGACTGTGCGTCACTTGCACTTTTGAAACGCGTCCTGTTGTCTGGGACGGTG
>JBCDEN010000047.1:0-11708 GCA_039179715.1 Pseudomonadota bacterium | reverse complement strand
TACAGCCATTTTGCCGTCCTTCGGATTTGGCCGTTTTGGCCATCTGCCACGTCGCGAAAGGCTTGAAAATGAACCACATTTCCTGCGCTTTCGCTTCTCGCAGTTGGTCAAAACGATCCAAACCAAATTGACTTCTTTTATAAGTCCGTACCCTAGCGTCACTTGCTCTCTGCCGCCTCCTTTTCGGCCTTTTCCGAGGAGGCGATCAGTTCCCCCATGAAGTCCTTAACGTTCGGACCGCTGCTGTCGACGAACGGGGCCGGCCGGCAGACGGAAATTGCGGCAATACCGATCCGCGCCGTCAACAGACCGTTGATCACGCCTTCACCGAGCCGGGCCGACAGGCGTGCCGCCAGCCCATGACCGAGGAGTTCCGATGCCAGGCTGTCGCCGGCAGCCATGCCGCCGGTCACTGCCAGATGCGCCAACACATGTTTGGCAAGCCGCATGAATCCGAGCGTTCCGGGCCTGCCGCCGTAAAGGGCGGAGAGGCGGCGGATGATCCTCAGGTTCTCGAACAGGACGACAAGCAGATCGACAAGCGCGCGCGGGCTGACCGCAGTGATCACGGAGACCCGCTTGGCGCTGTTCATGACGATCTTGCGGGCTTCCTGGTCGAGCGGGGACAGGAGATCGCGCTCGGCGAGCTTCACGAGATCCCGGCCGTCGATCACTTCGCGCATGTGTCCGGCAAGTGCCTTGCGGCCCTGAGCGGTTGCCGGGCGGTCCCGGTAGAGATCGAGCAGGTCTTTCAGCCCGGCGGATGCAAGCCTGGCATTGTCTTCCTCTGCAGCAATCTGCAGGTTTTCCCGCAGGTGATCGATCTTGCCCAGGCGCATCAGGCCCGCCAGTTCGCGCAGCACGAGGCCGAGCAGTCCGAGAGTGGCAACAGCTGCAAGGCCGACACCCAGCCAGCCGAGCCAGTCTGTGCGCGCAAACAGATCGCGGATCAGGCTGTCGACCGCAAGGCCGGCGGCCAGCGAGACCAGGCCGGTCAGGCCGATCATGAGCCATTTGCCGAACCTGAAACCGGGTTTCGGATCGCTGGCATCGCGCGGCAGCCTGATGTCTTCTTCCTCGATCGCGGACCGGGCGATGATAGCCTCGTCAGCGGTGGGCACCCGCAGGTCGTCGTCCGACAGGTGCACCTTGCTGTCATCAAGACGGAAGGCGGTCGGCTTGCGTGTCTTCGTTGGCTCTTTTCCGCTCATGCGAGACGGTCTCCGATCAGGAATTCAAGCGCCCGGTCCAGACGGATATGGGGCAGGGACAGGGTCAGGCCTTCCGCGGTCGTGTCGAGTTTCGGCGGCCGGAAGCGCAGGAATTGCAGGTTCGACTTTCCTTTCCGGATCTTGGGTCCGGTTGCTTCAGAAACAGATTCATCTTTGCGAAAAAGTGATTCAGGGTTCTGCGGCAAGTCGCCGGGAAACATGGCGATTTCGGTGTTGCCGTCATAACTTTCGCCATTCATACGCTCACCTGGCAGCGGGGTGCCCAGGATCGCGGGCAGTTCCTCGCCGCGATGTTTTACCGTTGCCTCGCGCGTCGCACGGACAGCGGCCATGGCGAGAACGTCCACCTCGGCGCCCTTGAACCGGGCGCGTTCCTCGGCGCGGGTGACAAGCCGTTTCAGGATTGCTTCCAGCCGGTCGTGATCCGCGCTGTGCAGATGATCCGCCTTGGTCGCCGCAAACAGGATCCTGTCGATGCGCCGCGCGAGAATTGAGGAGAGCCAGCTGCGCCGTCCGGGTCTGAAGGCCCCGAGCACTTCGCTCAGGGCAACTTCCAGATCCGCAATCGCGTGCGGGCCGGCATTGAGCGCGTGCAACACGTCGACCAGCACAATCTGCCGGTCAAGCCGCGCGAAATGATCGCGGAAGAAGGGTCGCACGACGTGGTTCTTGTAGGATTCAAACCGCCGTTCCATCATCGCGCGCAGCGTGCCGGAGCGGGCGGGGGGCGCATCGGCGGGAACATCAAGCGGCGCGAAGGTCAGGGCGGGGGAGCCGTCCAGATCGCCCGGCATCAGAAACCGGCCGGGCGGCAGCATCGACAGGGCGTGGGCATCCGCGCGGCAGTTGGCAAGATAGGTCTTGAAATGCGCCGAAAGCTCCTGTGCGGCCTGTTCGTTCTCATCGCCGCCCGGATCGATATCTGCAACGGCCTTCAGGAACGGGGCCGCAATCTTAGACCGGTTTTCCGCGCGCGCGCGCTCAAGAGCCTCGGCGGAGAACGCCGCGTAGTCCTTTCCAAGCAGCGGCAGGTCGAGAAGCCATTCGCCCGGATAGTCGATCAGGTCCACATGCAGCCGGCCCGGGCCGAGTTTCCGGTAGAGGAAGGACGCGCTTTCATAGTCGATCGTCAGACGCAGTTCGGAGACCTGCCGGGTCGAGTCGGGCCAGATCCGCTCGGTGACGAGCGCATTGACATGGGCCTCGTAGTCGAAGCGGGGCACTGCATCGTCCGGCTGGGGCTGGAGACAGGCGGATGTCATCCTGCGCCCGGCTGACGCGCTGAAAAGCGGCAGGCGGCCGCCGTGAACGAGATTGTGCACCAGTGCCGTCAGGAAGACCGTCTTTCCCGAGCGGGCAAGACCCGTCACGCCCAGCCTGAGGCTCGGCACCGTCAGGCCTGCCGCCGCATCCGCCAGGTTCGCAAGCGTCAGCCGGGTTTCTTCCGTCAGCGAAGTCAATGTGTTCACAAGCACCTCCAGCGCGTTCATGTAGGCGAGCGGCAGCAAGAGTGCAATTGCGGATCGAAATGGCGGGGCTGTCAGGATGATTTAGACGTGGTCCAAGGCTTGTCGCCCGATCTCGGCAATCCAAGCGATTGAAGCCGCTCAAATCCAAACAAATTACGGCCTGACGGAACGTCTGCGTTCCATCAGGCCAACCGCAACCCTTGACCTGGACGGCACAGGCCGTCCGTCAGAAGATCTCGTCGGAGAAGCCGAACGTGTCGCTGAGCGGGGAGAGATCCAGGGAGACGCGTCTTGGCTTTCCAGCCAGGCGGACAAGCCGGGCGAGGCTTCCAGTTTAAGCTGTCCGGTTTCGCTCTGCATGACACGCACCGTGTTGAAAAAGGTTGGACCGGCACAGGCCCATTGCCTGGCTGCGGGGACAATCTGTTGCGGATCTGAAAGTGCACTTTCGTTCGTCAATCAGCTTCAAAGTGTCGGAAGCCCCTTTGCTTGACACGACCTGCCGGCACCAACGGTGTAGCGCAACGGTGTGCGTGTTTACCTGTTGTTAAGTGTGTCCGGCTTGACTGTTAACTTGTGTTTGACCTTGGGAGAGGTGAACATCGAATGCGATGCGGAGCGAACAAGCCGCACGCCAGGCAGGCAGGGGATCCAAATGGCAAATCCGGGAAAAGGCCTTTTCATCAGGCGTGCGTTCGCCGCGCGCTCGGTTCCCATGCTGGCAGCGGCGGCACTTGTTGCCTCCTGCAATTTTGTGAGCATGCCTCAGGACGCGGTCGTCGCCACGGACGGATCTGCGTATCTGACGTCAGCAACGCAGAGATCTGCACTTGCGGGTCAATCCACGGCTCTGGCGATTGTCGCCGCAAGCGCGACGCCGTCCGCCGACAAGGTCGAATCTGCCGTGTCCGCCGATCATGGCGATGCACCCTGGATTTGCACGGCCAGTGGCTTCGGACAGAAATCCAAATGCCGCGCACGGACCGGCAAGGGCTGATGCTGCAGAAACATTTCACTTTTTCCGGAATTATTTGATTTTCTGACCTTTTTCTTACGATTACTTCAATCTTGCTGCCGGATTAAGAATATTTAATACAGCGCCAATTTCATTGAACTGCATGCGCAAACCCTCCACTTTTTGCATTGATAGGATGTGAAACCTGCCGGATGCAATCATGCGCTGTGTATGCGGATGTCCTGCTTCTGCCCG
Source organism: Pseudomonadota bacterium (assembly GCA_039179715.1). Lineage (GTDB taxonomy): Bacteria > Pseudomonadota > Alphaproteobacteria > Rhizobiales > Stappiaceae > Roseibium. The sequence continues at coordinate 7,797 of JBCDEN010000047.1, read as the reverse complement.
GTGACACCTGAGCCCCGTAAGGCAGAGGGCGGATCACTCCTGCGAATACCCGACGCTCAAGGGAAACGCCAACCCGGTGTTTCGCTTCGGCAAATGCCTCCCGGACCGCCCTCCCACAAGCGCCGGGAAACCCCTGCGGCTTGTCGAATGGACGGCTGCGGCCGATTTCGGAGGAATGCAATGAAAACGGACGGTGCGACACCTGTTAGAGACCAGCGGCAACACATCCCCTTGGCCCGGTTCAGGCCTGCAAAGACGGCCCTCGTGACCGGCGGCGCCGGTTTCCTGGGGTCGCATCTGTGCAGGCGGCTGCTCGGCGAGGGCTACAAGGTCATCTGCGTAGACAACTTCTCCACGGGACAATTCGAGAATGTCTCGGACCTGACCGACTACCAGAATTTCAGCCTGATCGTTCAGGACATCGAGACCCCGCTTGCGGGCATCGATGAGACCCTCGACGAGATCTACAATCTTGCCTGCCCGGCATCGCCTCCGCATTACCAGCTTGATCCCGTGCGGACGATGAAAACCAACGTTCTCGGCGCAATCAACGTTCTCGATCTTGCCGAACGGACCGGCGCAACAGCATTCCAGGCCTCCACGTCGGAAGTCTACGGCGATCCGCTGGTGCATCCGCAGCCGGAAAGCTACAGCGGCAATGTCAACCCGACCGGACCACGCGCCTGTTACGACGAAGGCAAGCGTGCGGCGGAGACGCTGTTCTTCGACTACGCCAGGACCCGGTCGGTTCCGATCAAGGTCGTGCGGATCTTCAACACCTATGGCCCCAACATGCGGCCCGACGACGGCCGCGTTGTTTCGAATTTCATCATTCAGGCGCTGCAGGGAGAGGACATCACGATCTATGGCAGCGGCCGGCAGACCCGGTCGTTCTGTTATGTCGATGATCTGATCGAAGGCTTCCGGCGTCACATGCAAACCCCGGAAAATGTGCTCGGTCCGATCAATCTGGGCAATCCCGGGGAATTCACCGTCCTTGAGCTGGCCGAGAAGGTCATCGCCAAGACCGGGTCCCGCTCGAAACTTGTCTTTCTTGAAAAGCCGGTCGACGACCCGCAGCAACGCAAGCCCGATATCAGCGAGGCGCGGCAAAGCCTTGGATGGACACCGGAAATCAGCCTCGATCAGGGCCTGGATCTCACGATTGCCCATTTTGACGATCTGTTGCGCAACCTGAACGCAGCCCGTCTCGCAGAGGCGGCAGAGTGATGCGCAGGCGTATACTGGTCACCGGCGGCGCCGGCTACATCGGCAGCCACACGTGCAAACTGCTGGCGTCGAACGGCTGGGAACCGGTCACATTCGACAACCTGAGCACGGGAAACCTGGATTCTGTCCGCTGGGGGCCCTTCGTTGAAGGCGATATCCGCGACACGGTTCTTCTTCACAACACGCTCGAGCTGTTCGCAATCGAGGCGGTGATCCATTTCGCGGCTTCGGCCTATGTCGGCGAATCCGTTGTCGATCCGGCGACCTATTACGACAACAACGTTCGCGGAACGCTTTCCGTTCTGGACGCCTGCGCGGCGGCGGGCGTGGAGCGGCTGATTTTTTCCAGCAGTTGCGCGACCTACGGAATTCCGCAGCAGCTGCCGATCAGCGAAGACAGCGAACAGCTGCCGATCAATCCCTACGGCAAGACGAAACTCATGGCCGAGCACATGATCCGCGACTATGCGCAGGCCTATGGACTGAAATTTGTGATTTTGCGCTACTTCAACGCCTGCGGCGCAGACCCGGAAGGCGAGCTCGGCGAGTGGCATGACCCCGAGACGCACCTGATCCCCCGGGCAATGATGGCGGCCGCCGGCCGGCTGACGCATCTCGACGTCTACGGCGACAGCTACGAGACCGAGGACGGGACCTGTCTGCGCGACTATGTCCATGTTCAGGATCTGGCCGAAGCCCACGTGCTTGCATATCGCCATCTCGATACGGGCGGGGCCAGCGCGGCCTATAATATCGGTTCTGGAAACTGCCTTTCGGTGCGCGACATCATCAACAGTGTGGAGCGCATCACGGCGAAGCCCGTTCCCGTCAATCTGCAGGACAAGCGGCCCGGCGATCCTCCGGTTCTTTATGCCAATCCTCAAAGGGCGCAGTCGGAAATCGGCTTCAAGGCGCGTTACTCGGACATCGACACGATCGTGCGCACGGCGGCTCCCTTCTTCGGGCTGGAGACACGGTCACATGCGGGGCCCAATGACATCAGTGAACGAGGCATCGGCACGCTTCCTGGTGCCGATGCTGTCGCGCCGGCAGAAGCTGCGCTATCTCGCCGGTGTCGGGCTCTGGATCGCCGCGATCGTTACTTTCTGGAGCTGGTGGCTGGATCCGGCTCACAACGCAGGCACGATCCGCTATGCCGCCGTTTCCGTGATCCTTGCCTGGATCACGCTGCTGCCGCTCTATTTTCTGGCGATGTTCATACCGGCAAAAGTGCCCGCTTCCGGTCAACACCTGCCGAAAAACGCGCGCGTTGCCATGGTTGTCACCAAGGCGCCGTCCGAGCCGTTTCCGGTCGTGCGCAAGACATTGCAGGCCATGCTGGCGCAGACCATGGTGCATGACACTTGGCTTGCCGATGAGGACCCGGGTGCGGAAACAATTGCCTGGTGCGCGGAAAACGGGGTGCGGATCTCTACCCGGAAGGACAGACCGGACTATCACCGGCAAAGCTGGCCGCGCAGGACGCGATGCAAGGAAGGCAATCTGGCCTTCTTCTACGACCGATACGGCTACGATGCCTACGATTTCGTCAGCCAGCTGGACGCTGATCACGTGCCGGAGCCTGATTATCTTGAGAAGGTGATGGCGCCTTTCGCGGATCCGGAAGTCGGGTATGTATCCGCGCCGAGCATCTGCGACAGCAATGCGGACAAGAGCTGGTCCGCGCGCGGTCGGCTTTATGCCGAAGGGACGCTGCACGGAGCCCTGCAGGCCGGATACACCAACGGCTGGGCACCGCTTTGCATCGGGTCGCACTACGCAGTGCGTACCGAAGCGCTGAAGGATGTCGGCGGGCTCGGTCCGGAACTGGCCGAAGACCATTCGACCACGCTTTTGATGAATGCCGGCGGCTGGCGCGGCGTGCACGCGATCGACGCGATCGCACATGGCGATGGGCCCAACAGTTTCGCGGACCTGGTGACGCAGGAATTCCAGTGGTCCAGGAGCCTGGTCACGATCCTTTTGCAATACATGCCTCACTATGTCGGCAAGCTGCCGGCACGTCTCAAGTTCCAGTTTCTGTTTGCGCAGATCTGGTATCCGCTGTTCGCGTTTTTCATGACGGCGATGTTCGCGCTTCCGGTTGTTGCCCTTGTTGCGGGCGTGCCGTTCGCCAATGTGACCTATCCGCAGTTCCTGCTGCACTTCCTGCCGATCTCGGCCGTTTTGGTGGCGATGGCATTCTTGTGGAAGCGGGATGGCTGGTGCCGGCCCTACAATGCCAAGGTCCTGAGCTGGGAGGCCCTGTTTTTCCAGGCCGCCCGCTGGCCCTGGGCGGCGCTCGGATGCCTTGCGGCCATCCGGGACTGGCTGACCGGTTCGTTCGTCGATTTCCGGGTGACTCCCAAGGGCGGTGATGCAGCCGCACAGCTTCCCATACGCGTGCTGTTGCCGTATGCCGTGCTTGCGCTCGTGTCCGTTTTGCCCGTTCTGGCGTTTTCCGATGTTGGCGAGGCGCGCGGCTTTTATCTCTTCGCGGCACTCAACGCGATTATCTACATCGCCTTGCTGGCCGTCATCATCTTCCAGCATGCGCGCGAAAACGGCAGGGCGGGAGCGGGCTTCACCCTGCGGACCTGCGTTCAAGGCGCGTGTGTCGCGGTTCTGGCGATCCTGCCGGTGTCCGCGCTTGGTCTCAGGGCGCCGGTTGGCCTGGAAGCCCTGGAGATCGGGGCCGAACCGGTCAAGCTGACCCGGTCGACCTATTCGGTTGCGGGTGCCGGAATGGGAAGTGCCGGTCTTCGGACCGTGCGCATCCGGCCGCATCTCGTGACACCACCCAGTCCTTCTTTCAATCAGCAGGCCAAGGCTGCTGGTGAGACCGCTCGTCCAACCTAGTGCGCTGCGGGAAGCGACAAACGATCTGGAGCTTGGAATGAAACAGAGACCAAATTTACCGAAGATATCGATCCGGACGGGCATTCTGGCGACAGTCGTCGGCGCCGCCTCGATGGTGGCCGTGGCGCAGGTTGCCAAAGGCAACACGGATGCGGGCATCATTGTTCCGCAGCCGAGCGCGGACATTGCTTTCGGCGCCTATGATCCGCCGGGCTTTTTCACCGACAGGAGCGGCGTATCGGTCGAGCACCTGTTCCTGCCCTGGGAAGACGTCGAACTGGAAAGCCTTCTGCTTGCCGATCAATATGCACAAGAGCGTGGCCGGTCGGTGCTTCTCACCATCGAACCCTGGACCTGGGGCGAGAACTGGGATGTCTCGCCGGAGGAATTGCGCCAGGGGATCGCTGCCGGGGACTATGATCCCAACATCACCGCGATCTGCACCGTCGCAGGGTCCATGGATAGCCCCGTGATGATCCGCTGGGCGCAGGAGATGGAAAGCACTTCCGGACGCTTCACCTGGTCAGGCTGGCAGCCGGACGCCTATATCGATGCCTACCGGCACGTCGTCGACGTCTGCCGCGGCAGCGCCCCGGACGCCCGTTTCATGTGGTCGCCCAAGGGAGAAGAAGGGCTTCAGGCCTATTATCCGGGGGACGATTATGCCGATGTTGTCGGACTTTCGATCTTCGGCCTGCAGCAGTGGGACAAGGACAAGTTCGGCGGGGACCGGTCTTTTTCCGAAACCCTGCGCCCGGCCTATGATCGTGTCGTCGGGTTCGGAAAACCGGTTTACGTGGCCGAACTCGGTTATGTCGGCGACCGCGCCTATGTGAGCGACTGGGCCGGGGACGTCACCGACGTTGGCAACGAATTCCCGGAACTCACCACGGTTATCTATTTCAACGACAAGGAAGTCTGGCCCTGGCCGGACGGTTACGGACTGCCGGACTGGCGGATTACGGAACAGATCCTGCCAGCCAATTCATGAACCAAAGACACACACATCACACGACAATGAGGAGCGTTAGGATGAAACAGAAATTTGCAGTAGTGGCGATTGCAGCCTTGGTCGCAGGTGCTGGTTTTATGTCCGGAGCAACGGACAAGGCAGCGGCCGCGACCCAGCAAGAGGTGAATGCCGCAGCAAAGGCCGCGAGCCCGATGACGGTAGACGAGATCTTCGGGCTTTATGCCAACAAATCGTGGATCTGGAGCGACGGTGCCGGCTTTTTCGCCAACAGCAAACGGGCCTTCTCCGCCTATTCGGGGAGTGGCCGCAACGCCTCCTATGGTGAGGGAAACTGGTTCATCAAGGCGGACGGGACCCTGTGCTTCAGCGCAACGTGGGTCGCGGCGGATGGGTCCGCACCGGCGGTGACATGTTTTGCCCATCGCAAGGACGGCAACACGATCTACCAGCGCAAGGTCGGAGAGGGGGACTGGTACGCGTTCCAGTCGACACCGGCGCTGCGCAGCAACGAGATTCGCAAGCTGAAGAGCGGCGACTATGTCAGCCGGAGAATGGACCGGATCAAGTCGCAACTGGACAAGGCCGCCTGAGGGGGACCGCACGAACCGTGCCGTCAATCCGGGCGGCACGGTTCGCTTGTCTCGGCAGTTTGCAAGGTTCAGGATTCGCCGGCCATCAGTTTGCCGGCATAATCGTCCATCGTAATGGTGCCGCCTTCGGCTGCGGTTCTGGCTCTTGCGTCTTCGGGCAGGGCATCCTGTACCATGTCGATGCGTTTCCAGGACGGATGCGGCTGCTCACCCTTGTGATCCGGCACATACGGGCTGGAGGCAATGCGTTTGTGCTTGTGAATGTAGCGGGCGCAATTCAGGAAACACGAGGTGACCTCCACGCGGACCAGCATGTTCGCGCCGGGATAGCGAACGAGCTCCGGATCGTCCTCGCTCAGGCTTGCATTGCCCTGAACGCGGATGCGATTGGGCGTCTCCATGTCGATGAACAAAAGGCCCACTTTCGACGCGGCCTTGATGTTGCCCATGGATTTGAACATGCCGTTGCCGTCATAGCTCGGAAACACCAGTGTGCGCGGATCCAGCACCTTCACGATACCGACCGGGCCGCCCTTGTAGCTGACGGTCGGTTCTCCGTCCGCGCTCACCGTCGACAGAAAGAAGAAGTCCCGGCTTTCAATGAAGGGCACATGAGGGTCTTCGATTTCGTCTCGGACAATGGCGGCAACAACCGTATCCGCCAGTTTGGCGGTCCCGAACCGGTCCTGTAGGTCGCGCTGCGCGCGCGTGTAGAATTCATCGGCTGTCGGCATGTCTGCCTCCCGGTTTGGCCGGAGCGCAGCGTGTGCATTGCGCTCCGGATGCTGGTTCATTCCGCGGCATTGGCCACGACGGCAGCGGCATCCACCTCGTCCTGCTCGACATAGCGGGCGGCCTCATTGTCGAAGCTCATGACCGGCGGGCTGGGTTTCCTGTTGAACATCAGCCGGAAGACATCCGGCCGGGAGTAGTGACCGCAAGGGTCTGCGGCCGCCTTGCCGATTGCGATCATGTCGAGATCGATGTCGGCGATCACCAGTCCTTCCTCGTCCGGTGCGAGATTGGTACCAAGCGGTGCGCCGTCCGGACCGAAAATGCGGGCATGGCCACCGCCGGGCTTGAGCAATTGCTGCTTGACCGGCGTGTCGCAGAGAAACTCCGACATCTCCTGCGATACGGTGGCACAGGCTGACAGCACAAAACACTGCCCTTCGACCGCGTAGATCCGGCTGGCCGCTTCGTTCACTTCCGGCCCGAGCGCATAGGCACCGCCTTCGTAAAGAGAAAAACTCGGCCATGCGGCGACATGGATCTGTTCGTTCTGAGAGAACATGGCGTACTTGTTGAGTGGCTGAATGTGCTCCCAGCAGCACAAGGCACCGATCCGGCCGAGTTCCGTCTCATGGACGGACATGTCGCTGCCGTCGCCTTCTCCGAACACGGTGCGTTCCACGTGTGTGGGCTTCAGCTTGCGGCGCCGGGAAATGACTTCGCCGTCCGGTCCGTAATGCCACTGGCCCATATAGAGCGTTCCGTTGATGTTCCAGGAAAGCCCCATGACGACATGCATGTCGTTGTCCCTGGCGGCTTGCGCAAGGCGCTTGTCCTGTTCGCTGCCTTCCTTGATGGAGTTCGCGGCATAGCGGGGAACAAGCGGCATATACATGGCGGTTGCATCCAGCCAGATATACCACGGGTAGCCCGGTAGATAGGTCTCGGGAAAAGCGATCAGCTTGACGCCCTTGGACGCAGCGTCCTCGATCAGCCCGATGGCCTTGTCGACGCTGGCATCCAGATCCAGGAAAACGGGCGAGGCCTGAACGGCGGCGGCCTTGAAGGGAGCAGTCATGATAAATCCTCCGCGATGTGATGCTTGATTTCAGCGTGTCATATCAACGGGCACTCGACTTCTCATTCCGGGCGGAAAAAGCACGCATTCCGGGCGAAAAGGCGCAGAAACTTCGCAAAATGGGCGCTCTGTGATAGTTCTTACTGTCAAGGAGGTGGCGGTGAATGGCGATTTTGCTGAGCACAGAAAGCGTCCGGCAGACCGAGGGCTTTGCGTATTGGCGCGAAGCCGTCTGCGATGCCTATGTTCACCTTGACTGCCAATGCGACCGCCCGGACGATTTTCACGGCGAAATCCTTCTCAACCGGTTGCCGCGGCTTTCGGCGTCGTTTGTC
>JBCDEN010000660.1:0-2796 GCA_039179715.1 Pseudomonadota bacterium | reverse complement strand
GCCTGACCCGTCATCCGGTTCGGTCTGCGGCGGCTCGATGTCGCCCCCCTCGGAAGACACCTGCGCGTCTTCCACGGCCGCCTCCTCATCATCGGGCTCTGAAACAGGCTCCGGATCTTCATCGGAAACGCTTGCCACGGATGCTTCTTGTTCGGCCTGAGCAGGCGGCTCCGCCGATTGGCGCTTGCGTTCGCGGCCCGCTTCCTCCGCCCAGTCGATGAGGCTGGAAAAACAGTCCGACAGCACAGTTTGCAGTCGTGTGGCCCGGACTTTGTCCGGTTCAAACGGTGGCGATTCATGACGCAGATAGGCGCGTTGCGCGAACAGAAGCGTCAGTCCGTGAACCCCGCGTTCAGGTCTGCCGAATGCATTGAGGATGAACCCGCCCTTGGTTTGGCTGTCAACGCCGATGTTCAGATCATCCATTCCACTGAGCGTTCCGACAAACAGATTGCGCAGATCCGTGTCGCAGGCCGCACCTTCGGCGCTGCCGATGCTCAACTCGGGCAGTTCCTTTCCGGTCACGCCCTTGATTTGCGAGCGCATGGACTGGCACTCGACAAAGACGACGGCACCATGCTTGCGCATCAACCGGTCAATCTGCTGCCGCAGAGCCTTGTGGTAGGGCGCATGAAACAGCAATACCCGCTGTTCGATCTCGGTGGGTCCCGGCTCCTCACCGTCCTGGTAGATGCGTTTTCCGTCCAGCGTGGTTGCAGGACACAGCGCGGCAAGAGGATCTAGGGCGGCCGCCAGCGGCGTTGCCGGATCTCTGTCCACGTCGATGACATACCGCGAAATCGAGGACTTCAGAACGGTCAGGCCCAGATCCGCGCTGAAGCCGAAAAGCTTCTCCAGACGCCAGGACAGGTCAGCTTGCAGCCTTCCGGTTGCGTTGAGCCTTGCAGACACAGGTTTCGGGACGTCCGTGCCGCTGTTGGGCAGGCACAGGATCAGCGGGCTTTGTCCTTCTTCGACCAAAATCATGCTGCAACGCCTAACCGACGATACCTGTTCACCGCTAACTTGGAGAATTAACTTAACGGAAACAAGACAATTTCTTTGTGACTGCCCGGCAAGTCAAAGCAGACTAAGCCCGGCAGCGCACAAGAGACCTACACCAGACCGCGTTAACATAACCCTAGCCGATGTCGTTTTGATGGACGGCTGTCGAATAATGTGCCCGCTTTGGAACGACGGGGATGGCGCCGACGACCGAAGATATTGCTGAACCACGGTTGCGATCGGGACGGGCTCTCTTGACCTTTGCGAGGGAGCAGGCAATTTTCTGACAGTTGCCCCACCGCCGGGTTTCGACATAGCGGCAATCGCCGGCATGTCCCCGCATTTCGCAAAAGGAAACAGAATGCCACTTCGCCACGGCAAAGAATTTCTGATGATTCCGGGACCGACCAATGTTCCGGAGGAAGTGCTCAGGGCGATGCACCGGCCTGCCGTCGACATCTATGAAGGCCCGTTGCTCGAAACGACCGACTACTGCCTGCACAGTCTGAAGCAGCTGTTCCGTACCGAGGGCAGAACCTACATCTATGCTGCAAACGGTCACGGGGCCTGGGACGCCGCACTCTGCAACACCTTGAAACGGGGCGACAAGATCCTTGTGCTGGAATCCGGACGGTTTGCACTCGGCTGGGGCGAAGCCGCGGAAATCACGGGACTTGAGGCCGAAATCCTCAAGGGGGCCTGGGACAGAAGCGTTGACCCGGGAAAACTGGAAGACCGGCTCAGGCAGGATACGAACCACGAAATCGCAGCCATCCTGGTGGTTCAGGTCGACACTGCTTCCGGTGTCTGGAACGATATCGCTGCATTGAGGAAAGCCATTGATGCCGCCGGGCACCCGGCCCTGTTCATGGTGGATACGATTGCCTCACTCGGATGCATGCCGTTCGAGATGGACGCCTGGGGTGTCGACGTGGCTCTGACAGGTTCGCAAAAGGGCCTCATGTGCCCGCCAGGCCTGTCATTCGTCGCCGCCGGACCGAAAGCGGACAAGGCACACGAAACGGCCGACCTCAGAACCAACTACACCGACTGGACGTTCCGCAAAGGCCCGGAGCACTATCAGAAATATTGCGGAACGCCGCCTGAGCACCTGCTCTATGCCTTTCAGAAGGCCGCGGAGATCCTCTTCGACGAGGGGCTCGAAAAGGCATGGCACCGGCACGCGTTGCTGGGTGAGGCAACCCGCAGGGCGATCGCGCGATGGTCGGAGGCGGGCGCGGTCAACTTCAACATCAGCGAACCGCACGCCCGCTCCAACAGCGTCTCGGTGGTGCGGCTGGAAAACGGTCACGCGGATGCGCTGCGCGAATTCACGAAAACCGTCTGCGGCGTCACCATCGGCGGGACGATCGGCGAGATTTCAGGCAAAGGCGTGCGCATTGCCCATATGGGACATGTCAACGCTGTCATGCTGCTGGGTACCCTGTCGGCGATTGAACTCGGCTTCGAACGGCTTGCCATTCCCTATGGCAAGGGCGGTGTTCAGGCAGCTATCGACTATCTTGCCGGTGCGCTCTAGGGTACGGCCCCATAAATGAAGCCGATTTGGCGGCAGAAATGGCAAAATCTCGGGAGGAAGCGTGTGCAGAGCGGGCTTTATGCCCGGTCAAGCGCGGTGACGCTGCGAGGTTCAGCCATTTTGCCGTCCTTCGGATTTGGCCGTTTTAGCCATCTTCCACGTCGCGAAAGGCTTGAAAATGAACCACATTTCCTGCGCTTTCGCTTCTCGCAGTTGGTCAAAACGATCCAAACCAAATTGACTTCTTTTAT
>JBCDEN010000631.1:0-2956 GCA_039179715.1 Pseudomonadota bacterium | reverse complement strand
TCTAATAATGCTGACGGAAAAAGGCATCATCAAACGTCTTGATGCTGCTGAATTAGATGCGTTGGGCAATCGGGGATTAGTTCTGGTAAAACTCAAGGAAAAAGATACTCTCAAATACTTCTGTTTCTCATCAGAAAACCGAGAAATGGCAATTGCGGGTAGGCTCGCGGCGATCTTCTGCCAGTGGTGGCAGGCGACCTCCCGCAGTCCATCCGTGGGTACAAGTGCAGGCCGTTTGGCCCCGCACTGCGCATCGGCATGCCGGCAGCGGGTGTGGAACCGGCATCCGGAGGGCGGGTTGAGCGGCGAGGGAATATCCCCTGAAAGATCGGCCTGCATCGAACGCAGACCCGGAGCCGGAACTGGGATCGCGCGCATCAGTGCCCTTGTATAGGGATGGCGCGGAGCGCTGTAGACGGTTTCCGTGTCTCCGATCTCGACGATTTCCCCGAGATACATGACGGCGACGCGGTCGCTCATGTGACGGATGACGGCAAGATCATGGGCGATCAGGATCAGGGTAAGACTGAATTCGTTTTTCAGATCCTCCAGCAGATTGATCACCTGCGCCTGCACGGAAACGTCGAGCGCGGAGACCGGTTCGTCGGCGACGATCACCTTCGGTTCGCTTGCAAGAGCGCGTGCAATGCCGATGCGCTGCCGCTGCCCGCCGGAAAACTCGTGCGGATACCTGTCCGCCATGCTCGGCCGGAGCCCGACGCGTTGCAGCAGTCCGGCAACCTTGTGTTGCCGCGCCGCCTTGCCATCCCTGGTGTGAATGGTCAGCGGTTCTTCAACGATGGCGCCGACCGTCATCCTCGGATTGAGACACGAGAACGGATCCTGAAAGACGAATTGCAGGTCCTTGCGCAGCTTCCGCAACTTGCGCGTGGCAAGATGGGCGATGTCTGCGCCTTCGTAAAGAACCTGGCCTTCCGTCGGTTCCAGAAGCCGCACAAGCGTTCGGGCGAGTGTGGACTTGCCGCAACCGCTTTCACCCACGATGGCGAGGGTTTCACCGCGTCTGACTGTCAGGTCGACGCCGTCGACAGCGCGGACAAGGGTCTTTTTCTGAAAAAGCCCGGCACCGCGCGTGAAGGTGCGTGCAAGCCCCTGTGTTTCGAGGATGGTGTCTTGCGCGAAGTGTTTCATACCGCCTCCACCATGTGGGTTTCGAGCGGTGCGAAATGACAGGCTGCCAGATGCGCTTGCGACATGGACGTCAACCCGGGAGCCCGGGTCATGCAGATGTCTTGAACGAACGGGCAGCGCGGTGCGAAACGGCAACCGGTAGGCATGGTCTCGATCGTGGGAACCATTCCGGAGATTGTCGTCAATCGGCTCTGGCGCTCTCCAAGTGAGGGCAGGGAGCTCATCAAGCCGATGGTATAGGGGTGCTGCGGGTCATCGAATATGGCTTCAACCGGCCCTTGTTCGACAATCTTGCCTGCGTACATCACGGCCACCTGATCGGCGATCTCGGCGACAACGCCAAGATCGTGCGTGATCATGATGAGTGCGGTTCCCGTTTCCTGCTGCAACGTTCTCATGAGATCGAGGATCTGCGCCTGGATGGTCACGTCGAGCGCCGTCGTCGGTTCATCGGCAATCAAAAGATCCGGATCGTTGGCGAGTGCCATGGCGATCATCACCCTCTGGCGCATGCCGCCGGACAGCTGGTGCGGGTAGTCGTCCAACCGCTCGGCCGCAGCGGGGATTTTGACCCTGTCCAGCATTTCCAGGGCTCGCCTACGGGCATCGGCCTGACTTATCGCCCTGTGGCGCAGCACGCCTTCGGCAATCTGATCGCCGATGCGGAAGGCCGGGTTCAGGGACGTCATCGGTTCCTGAAAGATCATCGCCATGCGATCACCGCGCAGGTCCGCGCGGGCTTTTGCGGGAAGCGTCAGCAGATCCTTTTGGTCGAAAGACACACGCCCGCCTGCTATCTTTGCAGGCGGCATCGGAAGCAGACCCATCAGCGCAAGCGCAGAGATGGATTTGCCGCAGCCGCTCTCGCCGACAATGCAAAGCGTTTCGCCCCGGTTGACCGCAAAAGAGATGCCGTCGACGGTGTTCGCAGATGCGTTGCCGAAACGGATGGCCAGATTGTCGACCGTCAGCAGGGGCGGGGTGTTCGGCCCGCTCGGGTTGGTAAGCGGCCCCTCAGACACTGCCGGCACTTTCCGACGTCTGGAAGAGCAGACGTTCCTGGAGCGTGAGCAGATGCTGGCGCATCAAGCGTTCGGCGGAAACCGGATCGTGGCGTTCGATCGCGTCTACAATGTCTGCATGCTGCGCCCGGTATTGCGAGAGGGTCTCACTCGTGCGCAGCGCTTCGCGTACATGGCGCCAGCTTTCGTTCTGCCGCGTGCGGTCAACGACGTCGAAAAGCGCGAGAAACAGGGCGTTGCCGGCTGCCTTCGCAATCGCCCGATGCAGGGCACCGTCCCACAATTCGCGGCCGTCCATGTCGTCGGCTTCTCCGACCTTGTCGGCTAAGTGACGCATCTGGGCAATATCCTGCGGTGTCGCCCGGATTGCTGCCAGTTGCGCCAGCGCGGGTTCCAGCCGCAGGCGGACTTCCATGACCTCAAGCATGTTGCTCATTTCAGGAAGTTTGCTGAGCTGCTGTTCGCCATCGCTCGGTTTTGAACCGACAAACGTGCCTGCTCCCTGCCGCCGCCAGATGAAACCTTCCGTTTCAAGCACCTCCAGTGCCCTGCGAACGGCGCGGCGACCGACACCAATTTGCTCCGAAAGGTCCCGTTCGGTCGGCAACTGGCGAACGCCATCCATTGCCAGCTGGTCAACGAGAATTCGCAAGCGTTCCAGCGCCAGACTGGAGTTTCTCCGGGTGGGTCGATCTTCTGGCATGTAGCGTCTTTATGATGGAACCAATTTCAATTGGTATCATTATTTGTCCCTTTTTTGCCGATTGGCAACTGCCCTGCCG
>JBCDEN010000384.1:0-4725 GCA_039179715.1 Pseudomonadota bacterium | reverse complement strand
TTTGCAGCAGGAGCGCAGGGATTTCTTCGGCGGCAAACAAAAGGAGCCAACGGCTGTCGTTGGCTCCATTGTTAGACAATATTTGTTGGTTCGCCCAAACGGTTCAGGACCAGGAGTTTTTCGGCGGCAAGGGTTACTGATCCTGGCCCTGAACCGTTTGGGCGAACCAACAAATATTGTCTCACAATGGAGCCAACGACAGCCGTTGGCTCCTTTTGTTTGCCGCCGAAGAAATCCCTGCGCTCCTGCTGCAAAACGCGGCGCTTCGACTGAATATGACAGGTGGGTTCTTCGCGCTATCCGCCCCATGGACGCAAGGCATTGTGCGCCCTAGAATTGTCTCGGACGAATGAATTGTTCTGAAGACCAGCGGGGCAATCCGGCTCAGTGAAACAAGGCCTCCTTCGCACGCACGCGCCGTGCCTGGCAAAAGCTGCAAAAATGCTCCCGACACCTCTGAAGAGACAATGGGCCATTTTCCCCTGGATGTGCGCGCTAAACGCATTGGCCACAGCCGCATTTTCGCAAGATCCTGAAGATGCCCGTGACTGGATTGCCCTCGCGATCGAACGCGTCTGCAATTTTCCAAGCAAGGACGGACTGGCCGTGCAAGACGCTCTGCCCGGCAGTTGGTTGCTGGAAGATACAAGGCAACTGCCGACCGGAACTCCCGGTCGGATACTGATGCGTTTTGCGCTGCCTGAAGGCGACGAACTCACGCTTCAATCGCGCCTTTCAAACGGCGCGCTGCGTCAGTTTCGTGCCTCTGTGGCGATGCAAAACGGCCAGGATCTCGAGCCACGCTTTCTGGCGATTGCCGATGGCAACTGCATTGTGCGCTCTGCACGTGAAATCCGGAACGGCAGCCCCCCCTGGAGGTTCCTTGATCAGCTGGATGGAGACCTGAAAACGCTGCGATGGACGGAAACGCTTCAGGCCCCCTGGCCGCCCGGCAAGGATGCCGGCGGCGTGCGCATCGGCCTGGTGGATTCCGGTCTCGCCTATGACCTCCCTCTCTTCCGCGACCGGCTTGCGCGCAATGCCGACGGTGTTCCCGCCGGATACGACTACTGGGATCTTGATCCGTGGCCCTACGACGGAGATACCTCCCGTGGTGCCTTTCTCCCGATCCGTCACGGAACCGCGGTCGCCTCGATCGTTGCGCGCGAAGCACCCGGGGCAGCACTGGTTCCCTATCGCTATCCAAGACCCGACATGGCGCGCATGGCCGAGCTGGTTGGCGATGCTCTCGCAAATGGTGTGAAAATCCTCGCCATGCCCCTTGGCAGCAGAAAGTCTGAAGACTGGGACGCATTTGCCTCTGCGCTCAAGGATCGGGATCTCCTGGCAATCGTGTCTGCGGGAAACGACGGCCGCGACATCGACGCCGATCCCGTTTATCCAGCGGCACTCGACCTCGACAACATACTCACGGTCACGTCCGCAGATGCCTTCGGACGCCTCGCGCAGGGATCCAACTGGGGTGCCCAAAGCGTCGACCTTATGCTGCCCGCCGAGAACATGGAGGTCACTGATTTTCGCGGTGCATCCGGTGTCGCATCCGGCTCAAGCTACGCCGTGCCGCGACTTGCTGCGCTTGCCGCCCGTTTGCTGGCCGAAGACCCTGATCTCACCGCCCTGCAATTGAAAGCCAGGATCCTGGAGCGCGCCGTCCCCTCTCCGTTCGAGCAGGAACGGCTCGTCTCGGCCGGCTGGATCCCCGACCCGGAAGCCGACTGACCGGTCAGCGGCGCTGCGGTCTCGGCGGCGCTGCATCGATGAAGCGCCGTGCCGCCTGCGCCTGCCTCGGATCGGCTTTCAGGAGCGCCCGGTATCCTTCCTCGGCAAGCTCGGGATCACCTCCCCAGACGCCGGACTGGATCGAAAAGCGGAGCGCCTGCGGGTCGTCAGGCGCGGCCTCGATCAGCCAGCGGGCGTGTTCCGTCATTTCTTCAAACCGTGCCCCCAACTGCAGGGAAACGAGAAGGGACAGCCTGGAATTGATGGAATTCGGCACCTGATCGACCGCCTGAGCGTGCAGATCCGCCGCAGCATCGAACGCACCGGCACGGGCGAGAACACGGCCGGCTTCCAGCAACTGACCATGGTTTGTGGACCGCGCACACGCGCGCGCCAAAGGATCCGTTTGCTCAGCCGGGATCTGGCTACTTGCCACGCTCTCGATGGCCGCGGCACAGGCGGCAAAATTTACGCCCAGCCGTCTGGTCAATCGGTCTGCGTCCGGATCGTCGCGACGGCGCAACAGGTCTTCGACGGCCGAAACCGGGATCGCCTCGAAGCGTTTGTCACCGCCGCCGACGGCAATCCCCTTCAAACGGCCACCTTCACCGACGAGCGCTCCGCCGCTGACGCCCGGCTGCATGTGTGCACCAACGTGCAACCGGCCGAGCTTCGCCCCGTCTGCCGGGAGCATGATCAGTTCACCCGGTTCAAACACCCTGATCTCGCGGCGCGCAATATCCGCGCCGACCGAATAGAAGAGATCCGTTTCGGGGCCTGCCCCGTCCAGCTCCAACACGGCGCCCTCCGCGGGCAGGCCTTCCGTTTTCAGCAAAACGAGATCGCCTTCATAGGCCGATGGCACGACCTGCGCGCTCCTCGGCCCGGAGGGTGTATGCACCGTTGCTTCCAGGCGATCGCCAAGCACGTGCCTGTTGGTGACGAGGAGGTCGTCGGCGATGCGCGTTGCGCTCGCGGCGGGATCGTACGCGGAAATCGGGAACACCGCCTGGCGCTGGCGGCAGACGGCTTCCGGATACGGGCATTCGGGATCGGATGCGCCGGAGGACGCCGTGTCTTCCTCAGCTTCTGAAGCAAAGGACAAGCTGACAATGCTCTGGACACCCGCCCTTTGCAGCACCAGCGGGACGCTTCGGGTTTCAGCCGGAAGCAGCGCCAGCGCGGTGATCGCGTCCCTGGGTGTTTGCGTGCGCCGCTCACCGATCTGCACGATCTGGTCACCCGGCTCAACGCCCGCTTTTGCCGCGGCTCCGCCTGGCTCGACGATGCGGACTTGCGGCGCCGCGAGCGTGGCCAGTTGCGCGCGGCCGGCAAACCCGAGACGCCAGCCGGCAGTCAGGTAGTCCACGTCGCCCTTTTCAGAAAGCGCATCGACCACACGCATCAGCAGGTCGTTGGAAACGGCGAAGTTGACCCCGATATTCGCGTCCGCATCGGAGGCGAATATGGCGGAGACCAACCCGATCAGCCGCCCGTCCCTGTCGATCAAGGCACCGCCCGACGTCCCCGGATTGATCGCGGCGTCCGTCTGAATGAAGTCTTCCACGGCGTTGAAGCCCGCGTTCGTGACGGCTGTGGCCGACACGACACCGCACGTGACCGACAGCCCGAGACCGAACGTGTTTCCGATCGCACAGACGGGTTCGGCAAGGCCGGGAACCGGACCGAATTCGATGGGCGTCAGGCCGGCCTCGACCGTGAGCAACGCGATGTCGCTCGCCTTGTCGCCAGCGACGAGACGGGCGGGCAGGATCCTGCCGTCGGACAGACGCACATCAATACGCTCTGCGCGCTCGACGACATGAAATGCGGTGGCGATCATGTCTGGCCGGACGACCACGCCGCTGCCCTCAGGCGCCGTCCCCGGGCGCGCACCGGCACCGCCCTGCTGCTGGCCGGGCCAGACAGGAAGGACCGAAACGATATGTTCAAGCGCTGCCTCCGGCGATGCCTGCGCCGAAACGGGGATTGAGGCCGGCGTGACCAGAAGGCCAACAAGTATCGAAAGACGGCAGATCAGATGCATCAGGTTGTTCCGCGGTTTGTGGGGTGCTGAGGCCCTGCCTCCGGCATGTCATTCAGGCTGCAGCGCAGGATCAACCAGTTTCCTCCCAGCTCACGCTGCAGCACGTTCAACGACGTTCCATGGCCATCACCGCCTTCGCTGAAATGGGCAAGACACCAGCCGAGTTGGCCCGAGCTCCCGGCACTTACCACCTCGATGGTCTTGGTTTCAGCATCGTCATCAAGCCAGTCCAGATGAGCGGCTTCGATGGCGGCCCGGCCGACGGTTGGCGGGCCGTAGGGTGAGTAAAGTTCCGCGTCGGGTGCGAACAGCGCCGCGCAGCCGGATGCGTCTCCTGCGCGATACCGGGCTGCATAGAAGTCGAACAACGACTGGAAATCCCGTTTGTCGGACATGATCCCTCCACTCCCCTGTCTGGAGACTATCGCGGTTCATGGCGGCATCGGCAAGGGAGTGTTGATCCTGAACGGAATCGCCGAAGGCAAGTTGGTTGACGATCCGATCTCCAACGGGCTTGATGTCCGCAATAACAGCACTGTCGACACCGGCGTCCGGGGTGAGACGCCTCTCCTGCCCGACCTTGAACGGGAAGTAAGCATGAGGCGGAACGCGTGGACGAGACGCTGGATTGGGCAGGCCAGACGATCGATCCTGCGGTCTGGGCGGACATCGACACTCTTGCCTTTTCCGTCAATGACCCGGAAGCCAACCAATGCTGTCCGGTTTAGAAAGTTCTGTCGAACTTATGCACTTGCGAAAGCAGGATAATTCCTTGCTGTGCCAATTCGGGATACAAACTGTTTCCCCGATTTGTCGTCCCGGTTTGCCGCACGCGCGGCAAGACCGGGAACCAGTACGCCGTATAGCTGAAGTTGGAAGAAGGAGGAAAAACAAGCGGTTACTGGTTCCCTGCCTTCCGCTGCGCTTCAGCAGGGACG
>JBCDEN010000159.1:0-7584 GCA_039179715.1 Pseudomonadota bacterium | reverse complement strand
GGGATGGTGGACCAGAGCTCCGCACCGAACTGGACGTTGCCCTTGCCGGCGCCGATCAGCCAGTCGTTGCCGGTGCCGCCGATCTGGATGTTGGCGCCGCCGCCGGCGATCAGAATGTCGGCGTCGTTGCCGCCATACTGAACGTTGGTGCTGCCGACGGCGACCGCCAGATCCTCACCGTCGCCGCCGACCTGGACATTCAGGCTGCCGACGGCAAACATCTTGTCCTTGCCGTCCTCGCCAAGCTGGACGTTGGTCTGACCGGCTGCCAGCAAGAGATCGTCGCCGGTTCCGCCGGACTGGATGTTGAGGTTGCCGATGCCGACCATAGTGTCGTTGCCGTCGCCGCCCCACTGGAGGTTCGCGTTGCTGACGGCGACCATCGTATCGTCACCGGCTTCACCGCTCTGGCTGGTGGCGAGCAGGGCGCTCGCGATCATCTTGTCGTTGCCGGTTCCGCCGAACATGACATTGACGCCGCCGGCACTGACCATGTAGTCGTCGCCCGAATCGCCGAAGACGGTGTTCACGCCACCGACCGCGGTGATCGTGTCGTTGCCTTCGTTGCCTCTCAGGACGTTGGTGCCGCCAATGCCCTTTATGGTGTCGTCACCGGTGCCGCCATGCACGTTGTTAACGCCGCCTATGGCCTCGATCGTGTCGTTACCGCTTTCGCCGTAGATGTTGTTGAGGGCGCCGCGACCCTTGATCGTGTCGTTGCCGCTGCCGCCGCGCATGTTGTTGACCGCGCCCCAGCCTTCCAGATAGTCGTTGCCGCTGCCGCCATACATGTCGTTGTGGGCACCGTAGCCGTAGAGCGAGTCGTTGTGCGCACCACCGTCCATCTTGTTGGATGCGCCGTAGCCATAGAGCTTGTCGTTGTGGTTGCCGCCATACATTTCGTTGCGGGCGCCGTGGCCGTAGATGCGGTCGTTGTGATCGCCGCCGCTCATGTAGTTGTAAGCACCGGTTCCCTTCATGTAGTCGTGGCCGGAGCCGCCCCACATCTTGTTCTTCGCACCATAGCCGTACATGGAATCGTTGCCGGAGCCGCCGGACATGGAGTTGTAGGCGCCGTAGCCGTACATCCGGTCGTTGCCCGAGCCGCCATAGAGGTAGTTGGACGCACCCCATGCCTTGATGAGGTCATTGCCCGAACCGCCGTCCAGCTTGTTCCAGGCACCGTAGCCGTAGACCGTGTCGTTGCCGGAACCGCCGAGCAGATGGCTCTTGGCGGCGTAGCCATAGAGCTTGTCATTGCCGCTGCCGGCGTTCTTGTAAACGCTGATACCGTAGAGCTTGTAGGTCTGATGGATTGATTTCTTCGAACTACCCATGGGTCTAATTCCTCGTCCAAGCTGTTGTTAAATTGATTATTGTTCTGAAAGTCAGGCTGCGATCCGGGAGGAGGGAGCAACCTTTTCTCCGTCGGCGGTGATGCCGGCGAATTGCACGATGCGGCGCGCATCTCCATCGGCGGAGCGGCGCACGGCCTTGAAGGCGATGCGGGGGAAAACCGTCCGCACCAGATCCCGTGATGCTGCAAAACCGTCTCCGAACGGGGCAACCAGATCCATCACCACGGGCCGGTCGCCGCACGCCCAGTCTTCGGGAGCCAGGGGTTCATCACCTTCAAGAACCGCTGCTTCTGTTTTTTCGTCGAGATAGGCCCATGTCGCTAAGGCAACTGCCACGCCACCACGGCGCCAGATCCTGAACTGGCCCAACCTCATCGGGGGAAGGATCACGGCTCCGAACTGGTCGATGCTGCGGAACCGGTAGAGGTCGCACTGCGCCATCAGCGCAAGGCTTTCACCGAGCAGGGTAAAGTCCGGCAGGCCGTATTCTTGCGTATCAATACTCACGTTCATTGTTCAGCTCACTTTCCTGCACGCGGCGGGTATTAAGAAAAAGCCGCACGTATCCGTTCCGACGGTCGTTTTCCGACCGGCGGTCCTTGTCCGGGAGGCGGGTTTTGAAGCCCGCATCCGATTGAAACCACACGCAAAACTGCAGCGGCCAGCAGCCGCTAACTGCATTCGTCAAGCCGCGTCAGCAGCCAGGAAACATGTTGGGGGAAGTGCCGGACGGTCTGTCCGGTGTCTTAACTCTGAGCCCCGTCACGTGCCGGTCAGTTCAGTGAGCGCCGCCTCGTGACAAGGTGACCTTGGGTCATTTTTGGTTAATCTGTAGTGATGTGCGTCACTAAAGAATTATTATCGATTATTTTTAGCGTGATCAAAATCACAAAGTAATAATATTTGAAGAATATTGTGATAACGATCACTTTGAACGGTCAAATTTTTATTTTTTACTTTGTGATTGCCATCACTTTTTCAAAAATATTTATTATTTTGTATTTAAGGGTCAATATTATTTATGTTTACTTGTTTCGCGTAGATGTAGCCGGTTCGTCTGGGTCGTGGCATCTCGGTGAGATTTGTGTGGCCTATATCTCGCAACGATTTGCCGAGAGCAGTGCCTTCACCTGCCGGCGCTCCGGTCGTGCGACAGGAAATCCTCGGCAAGCTCCGTCCAGAAGGCTGCACCGATCGGCAGGGCGTCGTCGTTGAAATCATATTGCGGGTGATGCAGCGGCGGGTCGTTCTCGGTTCGCGCCGTTCCGAGCAGGAAGTAGCAGCCGGGCCTTTCTTCCAGAAAATATGAGAAGTCCTCGCTTCCCATGATCGGGTGCGACATGTCGTGGACCTTTCCTGCACCAGCGAACCCTTGTGCAAATTTACGCACGTAGTCCGTTTCCGCCTTCGGATTGATCAAGGGCGGATAGAAGCGTTCGTAGTCGATCTCCACGCGCATGCCGTAACTTGCCGCCTGGCCTTCGGCAACGGCACGGACGCGGCCTTCGAGACTATCGCGGATGTCCGGATCGAGCGCGCGCACAGTCAGGCACATCTCGGCGCTCTCTGGAATGACATTGCTGGCATTGCCGCCATGGAACGTGCCGACCGTGATGACCGCCGGCTGCGACGCCTGTGTGTTGCGGGAAACGATTGTTTGAAGCGCCATGATGATGCTCGCACCGCACACGATCGGATCTGCGGCCAAATGGGGTTCGGCGCCGTGCCCGCCCTTGCCGATGACGGTGATCCGGCATTCGTCGGCCGCGGCCATCATTTCTCCCTCCCGGAAGGCAAAGCTGCCGAGGGGCAAGGACGGCTCGTTGTGGAGCCCGAAAACGGCATCGCAGGGGAACCGCTCGAAGAGACCGTCCTCCATCATGAGTTTCGCGCCGCCGAAGTTTTCTTCCGCCGGCTGAAAAATCAGATGAACCGTGCCGTTGAAACGCCGTCTTTCCGCGAGCCTTGCGGCCGCTCCGAGCAGCATTGCCGTATGGCCATCGTGACCGCAGGCATGCATGCAGCCCGGGTGGGTGCTGGCATGGTCCGCGCCGGTTTGTTCCTCTATCGGCAAGGCGTCGAAATCGGCCCTGATGCCAACGCTCCTGTCACTGTCTCCATTGCGCAGACTTGCGACGATGCCGGTCCCGGCAAGGCCCCGGGTCACCTGGAAACCGAGTCTCGTCAATTCATCCGCGACAAGATCGGACGTCTTGAATTCCGACAGGCCGATTTCCGGGATTGCGTGGAGCCGGCGCCGCATGGCGACAAGGCCGGGGTCGCTGTTCAGGGGCTGAATGGTCATGGCTCTCCATGGAGTAAAGTCTTTGATCCGCCTGGCAGACGCTGGTGGTTCAATTCCACGCAGCAGGATCTCTTGCGAAGCATGTGGCGGAAGTTTTGCACTTGCCTGCTTATTATTCAAGCGTATAATAAGCGTGATCCGGATCGAAACCAGGTTAGAGTTCAAGAGGACGTTTTGCTCATGGTGTGCAATGGCAAGCGCGGGTTTTGGGGTGCGGGTGCCCCATTGCCGGTATGCGCGCGTCTCTCTCAAATGTTGTCCGGCCATGGGCGCGCTTTTCGATGAGCCGCCGCTCGTTTCATCGCGCAAGCGAGGCTGACCGGCGCAGGGATCTCATTGCAGCGACCCTGGACTGCATCGCCGAAAGCGGGCTGGAAAACGCGACCGTCCGGGAGATCGCGGCCCGCGCAGGCGTTACACAAGGCCTGATACGTCACTATTTCGTCAGCAAGGATCAGATGCTTCATGCC
Source organism: Pseudomonadota bacterium (assembly GCA_039179715.1). Lineage (GTDB taxonomy): Bacteria > Pseudomonadota > Alphaproteobacteria > Rhizobiales > Stappiaceae > Roseibium. The sequence goes on along the minus strand of JBCDEN010000159.1, from coordinate 3,451 downwards.
GCCTACCGGGAGCTGATGGCCGGTCTGCTCGGTGGTGTCATGGATGAAGCCGACGGTGTTCATCCGACTGCGCGTGCCCGGCTGCGCGCGTTCATCGTCGCCAATCTGAGCGAACCGGTTGCCGATGTGAAGCGGTTGTCTTTGTGGGCGGCGTTCATCAGCCGCGTCCGCGTCGATCCCGTATTCGCGCAGATCCACCTGGAAAGCTACACCGCCTTCCGCTCCGTGCTGGAAGATCTTGTCACCGATGTCCTGAAAGAGGCGCAGCTCGATCCGGACCCCGCCGGTTGCCGCGAACTTGCCATTGCCATCAACGGATTGATCGACGGTCTCTGGCTGGAAGGCACCCTGGCAGGAGAGCTTTTCGCCGACACACCCTTGTCCGATATTGCGATCCGCTCCGTCGAAGCCCTGCTCGGCGGGGTCTCACTGGACGCGAACACCTCACCTCCAACCCGAAAGACCTGACCATGCGATACGCGTCGATAACCGATCGGCTGGCCCACCTGGGCTCGGGCAAATGGGCTGTCCATCTGAAGGCACGCGAGATGATGTCGAAGGGAATGCCCGTCATCGAGCTGACGATCGGCGAGCCCGACATTCAGCCGGACGCCGCTCTGATCGATGAGGCCAGCCGTGCCATGAGGGCAGGGCGGACGCGCTACTCGAACGGGCGCGGGGAGCCGGGCGTCGTTGCCGCGCTTGTTGAAAAATACAGCCAAAGGCAAGCAGGGGTCGGCGAAGGCAACATTCTTTGTTTTCCGGGCACGCAGACGGCGCTTTTTGCAGTGATGCTCGGTCTGGTGGAGGCGGGAGACGCGGTGCTTGTTTGTGATCCGCTTTATGCGACCTATGAAGGCGTGATCGCGGCGACCGGGGCTTCGATGGTGCCCGTGCCGCTATATGCGGAACGGGGATTTCATCTGCAGGCTGACGATCTTGAGCAGTCCATCACGCCTCAATGCCGCGTGCTGCTTCTTAACACGCCGCACAATCCGACCGGAGCAACGCTCACAGGCGAAGAACTTCAGGCGATCGGTGAGGTGTGCATTCGTCACGATCTCTGGATCGTTTGCGATGAGGTTTACGAAGAGCTGATTTTCGACGGCGAATTCGCGTCTCCCTTCGATCTGCCGGAGCTGGCAGAGCGCACGATTGCGGTGTCCTCGATTTCCAAATCACACGCCGCGCCGGGATTCCGCTCAGGCTGGGCGGTCGGACCCGAGGAATTCTGCACGCGCCTTCTGGCCGTTTCCGAAACCATGCTCTTCGGCGGGCAGCCCTTCATTGCCGACATGACCGCGAAGGCGCTGATGGAGGAATTCGACACGGCAGAGCGCATGCGTGCGCTCTACGCGCGGCGAGCGGCACTGATCATGGAGCGGCTCGGCGGGCACAACACGTTGCGGCCAATGATGCCGGAGGCCGGCATGTTCCTGCTGATCGATGTCGGGGCGTGCGGGCTGGACGGGACCGTCTTCGCCGACCGGCTTCTTGAGGAAAAGGCAGTGGCCGTGATGCCGGGATCTTCATTCGGCAATCAGGCGGCCGATTATATTCGGCTGTCCCTGACTGTACCGGACGATGTTCTTTTGGACGCATTGGAGCGGATCGCGGCGTTTGCCGACAACCTGGACAACACTGAGGGCTCGCATAAATGGGCGTCGTGACAAAAACGGTCGGCGAGGCGCTGATCGATATTCTTGAGGCCAATGGCGTCGATGTCGTTTTCGGAATTCCTGGCATTCATACCGTGGAGCTCTACCGGGGTCTCGCCGCATCGGAGATTCGCCACATCACGCCGCGCCACGAGCAGGGCGCGGGTTTCATGGCCGATGGCTACGCACGCATAACCGGAAAGCCGGGTGTTGCGCTGCTGATCACCGGACCGGGCGTCACCAACGCGATCACCGCGATGGCACAGGCCTATCAGGACTCCGTGCCGATGCTGGTTATTTCGGGCGTCAATGCGCGGGCGAGCCTGGGCCATGGCGAAGGCTGGCTGCATGAATTGCCCGATCAGCGGGTGACGATGGCAAGCGTATCGCGGATGACGCACACGCTGCACGAACCGCGCGACCTGCCTGCGGTCATGGATCGTGCCTTCACGGTGCTGAAGGGCCGCAGGCCCGGGCCGGTGCATATCGAGATCCCGACCGATGTCATGGACAACCCGATCGATGTGGAGGCTTCAGCGACGGTGAAACTGAGCGGACCTCGCGCAGCCTCGTCAGATGTGGCCGCACTGGCGGACAAGTGCCGGCGGGCGAAGGCGCCCGCGATTGTGTGCGGTGGCGGCACTGTTGCCTCGGCAGAAAAGATCAGGGAACTGGCCCGGCGCATCGACGCGCCTGTCGTGACCACCGTCAACGCCCGGGGTGTGCTTGCAGGCGATCCGCTGTCCGTGCCCGCAAGCCCCAGTCTTGCCGCCGTGCGCAACCTCCTGGCGGCGTCCGACACCGTGATTGCGCTCGGAACGCAGATGGGGCAGACGGATTACGACATGTATGCCGATGGCGGGTTTCCGGTGCTGGAAGATCTTGTGCGGGTCGATATCGATCCGGATCAGCTCACGCGCGGTCCGGCTGCGTCGCTGCGTCTCCTTTCCAGTGTGGATTTGCTGCTGGATGATCTTCTGCCCGAACTGGACGAGACAAAGGGCGACAGGAGCGGTGCTGCAAGGGCAGAAGCGTGCCGGGAGGCAGCTCTGTCCGGTCTGACCCCGAAGATGCGAACCGAAATCGACCTGCTGGAAACGATCCGGGACAGCCTGCCGGGCTGCATCATTGTCGGCGACTCAACGCAGGCGATCTATTCCGGCAATCTCTATTTCGAGGCGGGGCGTCCGAAAGGCTGGTTCAATGCGGCGACGGGCTTCGGTGCGCTCGGCTACGGGCCGCCTTCCGCTATCGGAGCCAGCCTCGGCGAACCGGACACGCCCGTTGTCTGTATTGTCGGGGACGGCGGCTTCCAGTTCTCTCTCGCCGAAATAGGATCCGCGAAGGATTGCGCGGCGAATGTCATCTTTCTTGTCTGGAACAATGACGGATATGGCGAGATCGGCACCTACATGATCGAATGCGGGATCGAGCCGGAAGGCGTGACGCCATCCGCCCCGGACTTTCTGAAGATCGCCGAGGCCTACGGGGTCCCTTCCACACGATTGGACGATGTCACCGAGCTTGCGTCAACGCTTCGGCGTTTCGCGGACCGGACGGGACCGGGCCTGATCGAGATCCACGAGACGAACACGCGCGGCGCGACGGTTTAGGGCGTTTCACGCAGCGTTTGTGCGGATCAGGTCCGAGGCCTTCTCTCCGATCATGATCGCCGGTGCGTTGGTGTTCCCCGAAACGATCTCCGGCATGATGGAACAGTCGGCGACACGCAGACCGTCGATGCCGTGCACTTTCAGCTGCGGGTCGACGACCGCACCCGCATCCGTTCCCAT
>JBCDEN010000731.1:0-2346 GCA_039179715.1 Pseudomonadota bacterium | reverse complement strand
CCGCCTTGCGCTTGCGAGCGGTCATGCCGAAGCATCCGACCGGGACCGGCGGCAGCGTTCGGAGCAATAGCGCACATTTTCCCAGCTCTTGGCCCATTTGCGTCGCCACGTGAAGGGGCGTTTGCAGACGGGGCAGACTTTCGTCGGCAGATCGGACTTTTTGCGCATCCTCACTCTCCGCCCGGGGCTTCAAGGGACAGCGAAAGCTGCTCTTTTGCCGGTTTTGTCTTCCGCCTCCGTCCCGTCATCGGCATGCCGCTCTTGCGACTGCCGTGTTTGTTCTGGATAGCCGTGGCCGCGGAGCGAAAGTCTGTTCCGCGACGCACGCCCCAGATCGCCTGCCGCGCTTCTTTAGCGGCCTTCAGGTGATCGACTACCGGGAACGGATAGGTACGATCGAGAACCGTCGCGGCCGCTTCCCAGGTCCACGGTTCGTGAATGTGCTTGTCCGGGACGGCGGAGAGTTCCGGCACCCAGCGTCGGACGAACGTGCCGTTGGGGTCCTGGTCGTGTCCCTGTTTGACCGGATTGTAGATCCGCACCGTGTTGATGCCGGTCGTGCCCGATTGCATCTGCACCTGCGGCCAATGGATGCCCGGCTCATAATCCGTAAAGAGCCGCGCCAGATGTTCGCCCGGCGCCCGCCAGTCGAGCCAGAGGTGATAGCTGGCAACAGCCATCAGCATCGCCCGCATACGGAAGTTCATCCAGCCCGTGGCAGCCAGACACCGCATGCAGGCATCCACAAAGGGCAGGCCCGTCTCGCCGTTGCGCCAAGCCTCGAGGCGGACCTCGTCCGGATCGGCCGGGCGCAGCCCGTCATAGGCCGGATGCAGGTTGGAGAATTCCAGGCGCGGCTCGTCTTCGAGCTTTTGCATGAAATGGCAATGCCAGTGCAGTCGGCCGGAAAACGATACCAGCGCCCCGCGCCAGCTTCCGGTCTCATCCCGCGGCAAGGCTTTCAGGGCGCGTTGCCGGTCCCAGGTCGCCTGCGCCACCTCGCGCATGGAAAGCGCTCCCCACGCCAGATAGGGCGAAAGCCGGGAACAGGCCGCAGCGCCTGCGGCCGGCGACGACATGGCCTTGCGGTAGGGTTCGCCGCGCACGGTGAGAAAACTCGCCAGGATGTCCGTGCCGGCTGTGCGTCCGCCGGCCTGGCGCTCCGGGCACGGATCGTCTTTGAGCCCGAGATCAGGCGCCGACGGAATCGACCCCGCTTCGACACCGTCGACCGATTTCAGGCCGGCTGGCGGCGGGGTCCGCTCTTCCGCCATGAAGCGGTCCCACCGGCCCGCCCAACCGTCGCGATTGCCGAGCCGGCGGATCACCCCGGTCTGGCGCTCCTGATGCCAGACGATTCCGCGCGCCTGGCACCACTCGGCGACCGCTTGGTCACGGGCAAAGGTCCAGGCATTACCGGTTTCTTCGTGCGACCACAGCGCCGCGATGCCGGTTTCAGACGCGATATCTGACAGAACGTCCGTCACCGTTCCGGTCCGGACGACGAGCGGTTGGCCAAGGTCGGCAAGCGCCGCGCGCAGCTCTTGGAGACATTCCCGCATGAAGGCGAAGTGCCGCCCGGAACTGTCCGGCAGCTGCCAGAAATCCGGTTCGACGACAAACAGCGGCAGCACAATTCCCTGATTTGCGGCACGCGACAGCGCCCGATGATCGGCAATGCGCAGGTCGCGTTTGAACCAGACCACATGGACCGGTTCGGTGTGTCGGAGGGAGCGGGTCATGTCGGCGCTAAGTCTATTGAATATGCGAGTTATTACGTATGATGCGGTTGGCAAGATCAACCCGCCGGCATGACCGTGCACCGTTTCAATGCCATCAATAGGACATGACACCGGACAAAGACAGCGGCGGTGCGCCGCTTCTGAACAGCTAGGCTGCGGAGATCCATGTCCGCCGGGCGCTGGTAGTTGCGGTTGGCCTGCGATTTCTGAACAGCTAGGCTGGACACGACACCGGAGAGACTGGCCGACGAGTTGCGGTTGGCCTGCGATTTCTGAACAGCTAGGCTGTAGATCGTAATGATCGGGAATTGCTGGTTGTTGCGGTTGGCCTGCGATTTCTGAACAGCTAGGCTCGGCGGCTCGTCGACGCGCTTCAGGCTGTCGTTGCGGTTGGCCTGCGATTTCTGAACAGCTAGGCTAGGCTCTTTCGCCTTGCGGATATGCCGGCAGTTGCGGTTGGCCTGCGATTTCTGAACAGCTAGGCTGTCCCCTATTGAACAAGCACAAAACGTGCTGTTGCGGTTGGCCTGCGATTTCTGAACAGCTAGGCTCCCCAACCACCTCAGGAGTAGAGACGATGGGTTGCGGTTGGCCTGCGATTTCT
>JBCDEN010000843.1:0-1674 GCA_039179715.1 Pseudomonadota bacterium | reverse complement strand
GGCGCATCGGGCCGAGGAGCCGCAGGAACTTGTGGTTTTCATTGAAACCGCAAACCTCGACGCCGGCATCCCTCAGACGATTGAGAAAGGCTCTGGACAGGGAATGGCTGCCGACATCGTCATAAAGAAACTGGACTTTCACGCCTTCCCGAGCACGCGAGATCAGCGCATCTGCCATTTCGCGGCCGAGCTTGTCGTCATGAATGGCGAAAAACTGAAAGAAGATGCTGTTTTGTGCAGAGGCGATCGCATCCTTGATTGCCGAAAAAGTCGCATCGCCGTCGATCAGAAGCTCGGATGTGTTGCCGGCCAGAAACGGCACGCCGGCGACCCGGGTCAACACGGGCCAGTCCCGGGTTTCCTCGTGATCTGTGAGCCCCAGTTCATCGGCGCGCCTTGCCCTTTCGGCGCGTCCCAGCGAGGCCTGGATCTTCGCGTAGTCCGAAAACGATCTCCAGCCGAAAACGAAATAGAGCGGAACCGTGAGATAGGGCAGGAAGAAAAGGGACAGGAGCCAGGCGACGGAGCCTTGCGAGGTCGTCGAATTCATCACTTCCCGGATGGCGCAGATCACCGCGGTGACATACATGAGCGCCACGAACGCGGCGACCAGCCCGAGATTGTTCGCCATCATGTCGATAAATCCGACATCGGTGACGGCGTCCTGGATCACAGCCTGGGCGTCGGCGCTGTCCTTTGCAAGGGTCGGGTCATCCTGCCCCATTGGAAGTCAAACCATGCTTTTCAGGCTCACGCAAAGGGAGGCTGAAGTGTAACCTGCCTTTCGAGCCAATCTGGAACCGGCAAATTCTTAGATCGGAGAAAGTCCGGATTGTAGAGTTTTGAATGATACCGTGTGCCGTGATCGCACAGGATCGTCACGATGGTTTTTCCGGGGCCGATTTCCTTTGCAAGCCTGCGCGCACCGGCAAGATTGATGGCGCTCGAACCGCCAAGGAGCAGGCCTTCGTGTTCGGCAAGGTCAAAAACCAGCGGTATCGCGTCCTCGTCGGCAATCGTGTAGGCATAATCGACCTTCACGTCCTGAACGATCGGTGTCTTGCGGCCAAGCCCGATTCCTTCCGAAATGGACCCGCCCTGGGAGGCAACGGCTTCGCCCTTGGTGAAAAGGGATTGCATGGCCGCGCCGCGCGGGTCGGCGCAACCGATGACGACACCTGGCTTGTTCTCCTGAAGATATTGGGAGACGCCGGATAGCGTGCCGCCGGATCCGACAGCGCAGATAAACGCGTCTACGCGGCCACCGGTCTGCGCCATGATTTCAGGCCCGGTCGTGACATAGTGAGCCTTCTTGTTGTCGAGGTTGTTCCACTGATCGGCGAAGATAACCCCGTTGGGTTCGCTCTTGGCCATCTCTTCGGCCAGCCGCCGTGCGACATGCTGGTAGTTGTTGGGATCCTTGAAGGGCCTGGCCGGGACTTCAACAAGCTCAGCGCCACACAGGCGCAACATGTCTTTCTTTTCCTGGCTCTGGGTTTCCGGGATGACGATTACGGTCCTGTAGCCGCGGGCAGCGGCAACAAGGGCAATTCCAATGCCAGTGTTGCCGGCGGTGCCCTCGACGATCACGCCGCCGGGCTTCAATTCGCCCCTGGCTTCCGCTTCCAGGATCATTTGCCGGGCGGGACAGTCCGTGAAGGACAGACCCGCCCG
>JBCDEN010000609.1:0-3096 GCA_039179715.1 Pseudomonadota bacterium | reverse complement strand
TCCTTTTCCGGGCGGATCAGGCGCAGAACCTTGCTTTCATCGATATGGTCCGGCAGCGGCAGCTGCACAAGAATTCCGTGGATTTCCGGATCATTGTTCAGCTGATCAACCAGCGAAAGCACCTCTTCCTCGCTCGAGGCGGCATCAAGCGTGTGCTTGACGGAATGAAAACCGCAGGCCTCCGCCGCACGGTCCTTGTTGCGCACATAGACCTGGCTTGCCGGGTCCTCGCCAACGAGCACGACGGCCAGTCCGGGGCGTTTTCCGCTTTCTTCAAGGAGCGCGGCCGCCCGGCGCGTGATCTCGTCGCGCACGGATTCCGCAATGGTTTTGCCATCAATGATTTGGGCCTGGGGCATTCAGCCTCCCTGTCGCTGGAACGAGTGGAACAAACGAATTCGGCGACCAGCTATAGAGCGGTGACCGGAATTGAAAAAGGCAGATTGCGTCGTTTCCTACTCTGGTTTCGCCACGGCGCCGGTTCGCCGCTTTCAGGAGCTGCGCGCGAACCGGTCCAGTTCGGAGATCGCGCAGACGATGTGGTAGAGTGAGCTGGCCGGGGCAGGCTCGTCGGCAAAACTGCCGTCGGGAGCCAGTTTGTCGAGGTACAGGCCTTTCGGTGCGTTCTCGAAATAGACGCGCAGGGCTGCAACCGATGCCGGAATATCGGCCAGATAAGCCTCTCTTTCCGGCCCGCTCGAGATTTCGGCCAGCGCGACCGCCGCCTTGATCCATTCAGTCTGTCCCCAAAGACGCGCAACCGGGTTTTCAACACTGAAATCGTCGTTGAGCGCCATGAAGGTAACGTCGCGGTTTTCATCGATGCCGTATGTCCAGGCAATGTCGTAAAGGCGTCTTGCGGCAACCAGCGCACCGGCGTCCTGCCGCGAGCGGCCCCATCTGCACAGGAGCCAGGCCCATTCGAACTGGTGGCCGGGCTCCATGATCCGGCCCTTGTCCCCCGGCATCGGGGTCCAGTCCAGATCGAAGAATTCCCTGAGACCGCCGCTGACGGGATCTATGAAGCGGTTCATCGCCAGCTCGGCAATCTCGTCGGCAAGCCCGGCCCAGACCGGATCATCGGAAACGGCTTCCCAGGCCAGGCACGCTTCGAACAGATGCATATGCGGATTTGAACAAAGCGGCCGCTTGTCCGGATTGGCTTCACGGAAACCCGCTTCGCTGTGCCGGTATGCCTCCAGAAGGTGGTTCAGCAGATTAGCGGCGTGTTCTTCCGCGAGCGCCTTCCGGCTCTCAACGGATGCGGCGATGTTGGCAAAGCCGAACAGCGCAAAGGCCTGATTGTAAAGATCGAACGTGTCATCCGTGATCTCGTTGTCCAGATTTGCCGCAGCGGCAACATATCCCGACTTCGTCAGATAGGTGCCGGTGAACCAGTCGAACAAACCCGTCGCGATTTCTTCGGCCGGGCCGCTCCACCCGAGCCTTGCACCTTCCAGGAACGAATAGATCTGCCGCGGGACGATGCGCGCGCGGCGCGGCGAACCGGTTGCCTTGCAGTCGATCAGATCGATGGCTTCAAAACATTCGCCTTTGGCAAGATCGATCCCCTCAGCCAGCCAGATCGGCAGGGCCTCGTCATTCTGCCACTTTATGAGATCGGCGGCGAGCTGTCTGATTGGCCCAAGGCCTGCGTTCTGGGGTGCCATTTGTGTCCTCATGCCTGGGTAAGACGGATGCTCTGCGAGAATCGGATAAAAACCGGTCAGGACGTTTTAGCGAAAAAGTATAAGGAATGAAAAACGCGGAAAGGAACAAAAGCGCGTACCCCGGCGCGGGCCGGGGTACCGTGTGCAGGATCAGACATTGCTGTCCGGGAAGGACGCCTTGCGCTCGGCCATGAAGCTGACAAGCGCGTCGTCAATGGCCGGGTCGAGTTCAGGACCGGTATAGGAACGCAACATTTCCTTCCACTTGCCGTTGGCCCTGCGGGCGGCATCCAGTTCGCCGTCCGCGAGCCATTGCTCGTAGGAATTGTTGTCTGCGATCGAGGAGCGGTAGAAGGCGCTCTCGAAGTTCCGCTGCGTATGGGCCGCACCCAGGAAGTGCCCGCCCGGACCGACTTCCTGAAGGGCATCCATCGCCAGGGTTTCGTCGTCGACCTCGATGCCTTTTGCCAGAACATGCATCATGCCGAGCTGATCGGCATCCATGACAAATTTCTCGTAGGACGAACACAATCCACCTTCGAGCCATCCGGCGGAGTGCAGGGCAAAGTTGACGCCCGACTGAAGCGTCGCCAGGATTGTCTGCGCCGATTCCTGCGCCGACTGCGCATCCGGCAGCTTGGAGGCCGTGAAAGAACCGCCGGAGCGGAACGGCAGGTTGAGCCTGCGCGCCAGCTTGGCGGCCCCGTTCAGGAGGAGCGAACCTTCCGGGCTGCCGAAGGTCGGCGCGCCGGACTGCATGGAAATGGAACTCACAAAGGCACCGAACACGACAGGTGCGCCCGGACGGATGAGCTGTGTCAGCGCACAGCCTGCCATGGCCTCGCACAGAACCTGGGACAGTGTTCCGGCAACGGTGACGGGGCTCATTGCGCCCGCCAGAATGAACGGCGACACGATGCAGGCCTGGTTGTTCTTCGCGTAGACTTTCAGCGCACCGAGCATCGTGGCGTCGAACACGAGCGGCGAGTTCGCATTTATCAGCTGGATCATGACGCAGTTCTGATCGACGAACTCCTCGCCGAAGGTGATCTGCGCCATCTTGACGGAATCTTCCGCGCGCTCCGGCGCGGTGACCGACCCCATGAACGGTTTGTCGGAATACTTGATATGCGAATAGACCATGTCGAAATGGCGCTTGTTCACCGGCAGGTCGACCGGTTCGCAGACCGTCCCGCCCGAGTGGTGCATCCAGGGCGACATGTAGGCAAGCTTCACGAAGTTGCGGAAGTCCTCGATCGTGCCGTAGCGACGGCCCTGGTCCAGATCGGTTACGAAAGGCGGGCCGTAGACCGGTGCGAACACAAGGTTGTTTCCGCCGATCTCAACGTTGCGGGCCGGGTTGCGGGCGTGCTGGGTGAACTGGGACGGCGCGGTCTTCAGGATCTCGCGCAGCATGTCTTTCGGA
>JBCDEN010000307.1:0-5635 GCA_039179715.1 Pseudomonadota bacterium | reverse complement strand
GGTGAGATCGGCGACCAGATCAAGGCGCAAATCATCGAGAAGGCGCAAATCCGGCCGATCGCCTATTTTGCACGCGGCCCGCGGAACCTCACGTCGAACCGGGCCATTGCCGCTCCCGATCAGCTTGAAGGCTTGAAGATGCGCGTTCCCAATGTCCCGCTTTTCGTGGACGTGTGGAAATCGCTCGGGGCAGCACCGACACCGATGGCTTTTTCGGAAGTGTTCACGAGCTTGCAGAACGGCACCATCGGAGCGCAGGAAAATCCGCTGGCCCTGATCCGGTCCGCCAATTTCAACGAGGTCCAGTCCCATGTGAACCTGACCCAGCACGTCCGGTCCTGGATTTACCTGACAATCGCGGAATCGACCTGGCAAAGCCTGAGCCCGGAAGACCAGGCGCACGTTCTTGAAGCCGCAAAACGCGCCCAGGAGTTCGAGCGCGGCCTTCTTGAAACCAGCCTCGCCGAGGATCGTGCGTATCTGGAAGCAAACGGCATGACCTTCGTTGAGGTCGACGGTGCCGCCTATGCGGCAGCTGCGAAGGACGCCGTTCTGGCCAATGTGAATGACGAGATCAAACCGATCGTGGAAAATCTCTTCAACAGCCAGAAGTAGTTCCCTCCCCCAACTTGCCCGCCGCCCGGAAAAGGCGGCGGGCCTTTCTCCGGGTCGTTTCATGAAGGTCATCCTGAAAGCCTATCGCGTGCTCGAGTTTTTTTGCCGGGCAGGCGTTTTCATCGCCTTTATGGTGCTGATCATTGCAGTGCTTACGCAGGTCCTGGGCCGCGCAGTCGGAGATTCTCCGGTCTGGACGGAAGAACTCACGCGCTTCGCGCTGATCTACATGACGGCTCTCGGTGTCGGGCTTGGACTGATGAGCGGTGACCTTGTGAATGTCGACATCGTCTGCGACGCCCTGCCCGGCCCGTGGCCGCGCATTCTGAACGTTGCCGCCTCGCTTGCGACCGCATTTCTTGCAACCATTCTCCTGCCAGGTGCATGGAAATACGTTCAAATCGGATTTCTCCAGAAATCCCCCGCGATGGCTCTGCAAATGTCCTTCGTCCATTTCAGCGTTTTTCTGCTGTTTCTTCTTCTTCTCGTTTTTGCCGTGATGCGCGCCGTTCTCACGCTCCTGCATGTTGACATCTCGCACTTGAAGCAGGAGGCCTGACTTTGGAAGTGTTCGTACTCTTCGCCGTCTTCATCGGCGCGCTCGTCATCGGTATTCCTGTTGCCATCGCCCTGGGCCTTTCCTCCCTCAGCTATCTGCTGGTCTCCGGCATCCCGCTCGTGGTGGTGCCGCAGAAAGTCTATGCCGGTATCGATGTCTTCGTGCTTCTCAGCATTCCGGGCTTCATTCTGGCCGGAAACCTGATGAACAACGGCGGCATCACCGAACGGATCATCCGCTTTGCCAATGCGCTAGTCGGCTGGGTTCGGGGTGGACTGGGACTGACCAATATCGGCGCGTCCATGCTCTTCGGCGGCATTACGGGAACGGCCGTCGCGGATGCGGCTTCCATCGGCGGTGTCATGATCCCCGGAATGAAAAAGGCTGGCTACCCGGCGGACTTTTCCGCGGCCGTCACCGCGGCGTCATCCACGGTCGGTCCGATCATTCCCCCCAGTGTCCCGATGATCATCGTCGGTGCGCTCAGCGGCATTTCCGTCGGCCAGATGTTCATGGCCGGTGCCGTCCCGGGTCTGCTGATGGGCCTTGCAATGATGATCACGTGCTATGTGATTGCCCGGCGGAACAACTTTCCAAGGGAGCCCTGGCGCGGCACCAGCGAACTCGTCCGTGCCTTCGCAAGCGCCTTCTGGGCGATCGCCATGACGGGCATCATCATCTACGGGCTTTTGAGCGGCATCGCCACGCCTACGGAGAACGCTGTTGTCGCAAGCGTCTACGCCTTTGTTGTCGGGGCGTTCGTCTACCGGGAACTTCCCCTCAAGAAGGTGCCGAAGATCATCGCGGACAGCGCCGTTTCGGCCGCCTCGATCCTGGCGCTGGTCGGCCTTGCCAACGTGTTCGGCTGGATCCTTGTTTCGGAGCGAATACCCCAGGCAATTGCCGGCACCGTGCTTTCGATCACCGATAATCCCATTCTCGTCGTGCTGATCATCAATCTGCTGCTGCTCTTCGTCGGCATGTTCATGGAAACGATCGCCGCGCTGATCATCCTGTTCGTTCCGCTTCTGTCGCTCGCACAGGCCGTCGGGATCGAACCGCTTCATTTTGCAACCTTTGCCGTTCTGAACCTGATGATCGGACTGACAACGCCGCCGGTCGGGGTCTGCCTGTTCGTCTGCGCCGGCATTGCCAGATTGCCCTTGTCGCCGGTGGTCAGGGCCATTCTGCCCTTTCTCCTGAGCAACATCATCGTTCTCCTGCTGGTGTCCTTCATCCCGGCCCTGGCAACCTGGCTGCCAAATCTCGTATTCGGATAGGATCCGCCATGATGTCCCGTGCCTGTGTCCTGCATGGTATCCACGATCTGAGGCTCGAAACACAGTCCGAGCCGGAGACCGGCCCCGGCGACGTCAAGATTGCCATTCTGGCCGGTGGCATCTGCGGCTCCGATCTTCATTATTTCGATCATGGCGGCTTTGGTCCCGTGCGCGTCAGGGAACCGATCGCGATGGGGCACGAGGCAGCCGGACGCGTCGTGGAAACCGGCGAGGATGTCGACACGGTGCACACCGGCGATCTCGTCGCCATCAATCCGAGCCAGCCTTGCGGTCATTGTCGTTACTGCATGGACGGCCACGTGGTGCATTGTCTCGACATGCGGTTCATGGGTTCGGCCTACCGGTTGCCGCACGAACAGGGTCTCTTCCGCGAACGGGTCGTGGTTGCCGCAAAACAGGTGCACCGCTTCAGCCGGGATGTGCATGTGCGTGCCGCCGCGTGCACCGAACCGCTGGCCGTCTGCCTGCATGCACGCGCACAGGCGCCGGATCTGAAGGGAAAGCGCGTCCTTGTGACGGGCGCGGGACCGATCGGCGCCCTTTGCGTTGCCGTGGCAAGGGACGCCGGCGCGGGTGAGATCGTCGCAACCGATCTGCAGGCGATGCCACTTAGCGTCGCAAAGCAGATGGGAGCGGACAGAACACTCAACCTGTCCGAGGAAGGCGATGGGCTCGGCCCGTACAAGGCGGACAAGGGACAATTCGATGTCGCGTTTGAATGCTCCGCATCGGCAGCGGCAATCAGGGATGCGCTCAGTTGCCTCAGGCCACGCGGCACCCTGATTGCAGTCGGTGTCGCCGGAGACACCCCGATGCCGCTCAATCTCATTGTCAGCAAAGAGATCGCCGTGCGCGGAACACACCGGTTCCATGCCGAGTTTGCTGCCGCCGTTGCGGCCATCGACAGCGGCACGATAGATGTAGGACCGATCATCAGCCCCTCATTTCCGCTTGAAAAGGCCGTCGACGCCTTCACACGGGCCGGGGATCGGGCACGGGCCATGAAGGTGCATATTCTCTTCAACGGTTATTCGGCCGATTGACACGTTACCCCTTGCGCAGTTCAGGCACCTGGTCGCAGCTTCGCCGTGATTTGCAGTATTTCCGGAGATGACTTGTGCCGTGCCGTGCCTATACTCTGGTACGCCTTGAGCACACACGGAAAAGAAAGGCTGGGGGGAAGACAAATGGCCAAGGAAATCACGACGCAGGAGGACTTCCTGGAACATGTGGCCGGCAGACGGCTGGTTCTGGGAGACAGCTGGGTCATCATCACCCCCCAGGGCAGCGTTGAAGGTGTCGGTCCGGACCGGGAGGCCATCGCCGGAACCTGGTCCTGGAGCGATACCTATTACTGCCGGTCGATCTTTTTCGATGGCAAGAATCTCCCCGAGGATTTCCAGACGGTCGCCGTTGAAGGCGACAAGGTGTCGTTTGTGCACGACAAAGGCCGGGGCGAGACCATTACCTGGACGATCACCTGACAGAGACCACTGCTGCAGTTGCGCTCGCACCGGCACGCTGTTTCAGCGAGGGCCCACAGGTTGCTTCGGTTTGATTGCCCGTCTCTTTCGTGCATTCGCGGTCCTCGCAAACCCGCCGGTGATTTATCCCTTTCCAGCGCCCTGAAAACGGCTACCATCCACCTTCAACAAACAGCAAAGGTGATGGCGAATGAGCGACGGGATTCACAGCCTGGATCAGGCAGATCCGCTTTGCCGGATGCGTGCAGCCGACCTCGGAAACGCCTATCGCGCCGGCAGCGTCTCACCGGTCGACGTGGCCAGGGCATGTCTTGCAAGGGCAGAAGAGATTGATCCGGTCTACAACGCCTTCACCTTCCTGGATCACGAAGGTGCACTTGAGGCCGCAAAAGCGTCTGAAGCGCGGTGGGTAGCGGGTGCGCCGCTGTCGGCGGCCGATGGCGTTCCGGCGACCATCAAGGACATCGTCTGGGTGAAAGGCTGGCCGACCCGCTTCGGCAGTCTCGTGACAAGCGATGCGCCCCAGGCGGAAGATGCGCCGAGCGTCCAGCTGATGCGGGACGCCGGTATTGTCTTTCTCGGGCAGACGACCACGCCGGAATTCGGATGGAAGGCGGTGACGGACAGCAATGCGTTCGGGATCACGCGCAATCCGTATAACCCCGACATGACCGCCGGAGGATCGTCGGGTGGCGCCGCGATTGCGGCCGCGCTCGGCGCGGGCGTCTTTCACCTCGGCAGCGACGGCGGCGGATCGATCCGTATCCCCTCCTCCTTCTGCGGCATCACAGGTCTCAAACCAACCTTTAGCCGTGTTCCCGCCTATCCGGCAAGCCCGTTCGGGACCGTCGCGCATATCGGCCCGATGTGCCGCAATGCACGCGATACGGCCGCCATGCTGACCGCGATGAGCGGCCGGGACCGGCGCGACTGGAACCAGGGCGAAGGCAGTCTTGCCCCGCTTGAAGACCCCGGCATCCCGATCAAGGGCAGCCGCATCGGCTACTGGACAGTTCCGCCGGCCGGCAAGGTCGATCCGGAAGTCGCCGCGCTTGTCGACAGCAAGATGAAACAGCTGGAAGCGGCGGGTGCCGTGATCGAACCGTTCGAGCTTCCGGCCAAGGATCTGCTCGAGACGTTCCACCTTCACTGGTTTTCGGGTGCCGCCGCGCGTCTTGCGCCTTACGGAGCGGCGGAGCGGGAGCAGATCGATCCGGGTCTTGTCGAGATTGCGGAAAAGGGTGCGGCCTATGACGCGAAGACACTTGTTGCCGCCCAGGTTCAACGCGCGGAGTTCGGTGCCAGGATGGACATGGCGCTTGCCGAGCATGATTTCATTCTCTCGCCTGCCGTGACAGTTCCCGCGTTCGGCGCAGGACTGGAAGTCCCGGCGGGGTCCGGGCTTCAGCGCTGGACGGAATGGGCGAGCTTCAGCTTCCCGATCAACCTGACGCAACAGCCGGCAGGTGTTGTTCCCGCCGGCAAGACACGCACCGGCCTGCCCGTCGGGCTCCAAGTCATCGGCGCGCGCGGCCAGGACGCGAAGGTGCTGTCCTTGATGGACGCGATCGAAGGGCTGGCGGGCGGGGGCTAGAGCAATGGCGGAGGCTAGAGCAATGATGCGAACTTCAAATGCACGGCACTAGGGTCAGGAACATTCCGTGCGCGTGTGGGCG
>JBCDEN010000251.1:0-6167 GCA_039179715.1 Pseudomonadota bacterium | reverse complement strand
TGACGAACTGGGCAACGGTGGACCGCTTCTGACCGACGGCGACGTAGATGCAGTAAAGCTTGGCATCTTCGTCATCGCCCGAATGCAGCGGCTTCTGGTTCAGGAACGTGTCGAGGATGATGGCGGTCTTGCCGGTCTGGCGGTCGCCAATCACAAGCTCACGCTGGCCACGGCCGACCGGGATCAGAGCATCGATCGCCTTGAGGCCGGTGGACATCGGCTCGTGCACGGACTTGCGCGGCAGGATGCCCGGCGCCTTGACATCGACGCGGCGCTTTTCGGTCGCATCGATCGGGCCCTTGCCGTCGATCGGGTTGCCGAGCGGATCGACAACGCGTCCGAGCAGGCCCTTGCCAACCGGAACTTCCACGATGGCACCGGTCCGCTTGACCGTGTCGCCTTCCTTGATGTCGCGGTCGGAACCGAACAGAACGACACCGACATTGTCTGATTCCAGGTTCAGGGCCATGCCCTTGATGCCACCTGGAAACTCGACCATTTCACCAGCCTGAACCTTGTCCAGACCATAAACACGGGCGATACCGTCACCGACGGAGAGCACCTGACCAACTTCAGAAACTTCGGCTTCCTGGCCAAAGCTCTTGATCTGGTCCTTGAGGATTGCGGAAATTTCCGCGGCCCGAATATCCATCAGCCGACCTCTTTCATCGCGAACTTGAGTGAATTGAGCTTGGTACGCAGGGACGTGTCGATCATGCGGGATCCGACCTTGACCACCAGGCCACCGATCAGAGCAGGATCAACCTTCGCTGCGAGATTTACGGTTTTGCCCGTGGAAGCCGACAGGGCTTCTTTCAGGGCAGCGACATGTTCGTCGGACAGAGCTGCTGCAGATGTGACTTCAGCAGTCTCTTCGCCGCGCATGTCTGCGAGCAGGGCGCGGAAAGACTTGATCATGTCGGGAAGAACGAAGAGGCGCCTGTTGCGGGCCGCCAGCTTCACGAAATTTGCGGCAAGGCCGGAAATGCCTGCCTTGTCGAGTAGTGCCGTGAGCGCCGCAAGCTGCTCTTCAGCACTGAATGCCGGGCTCTTCACGAGACGGTCGAGATCTTCGCTTTCGGCAAGCATGCCTTCGAAAGCAGTCAGATCCCGTTCCACGTCAGCCGTAACGCCGTCACCCTCCGCGAGGTCGAGAAGGGCGGACGCATAACGCTGTGCCACGCCGGATACGAGAGATACGTTGTCAGTCACCAGGTCCGTGCTCTCTGACGTTTTTCAAGCCCGCAAAGCGGCATGCGCTCACAAGGCATTGAAAATAATGAAAGATTTCGAGGTCAGAAGGTGTGACGGTGAAACCGTTCCCCCCAAAGCCGCGCCTCAATTAGCACAGGGTTTGTCAGTGTGCAACTTCGCCAAAAGACTGTTTTTACCGAATCTTCGGTGTTTTTTACTGCAGGGCGGCAAAAAGTCGTTCGAACCGGCCCCGGAGGACATCGAACTTTGGTTAAATGCACCGCAAATCCATAAGGTGCAGCTGCACGGAAACACCGCCGCAGCGCCCTGGAACAACGCACGGTTCTGAGCGGATCGGGATCTTGCCTTTAGAGAAAGTGCTGCGGATCGATGTCCACCTGGACCCGCAGTCCCTTTGTCGGCTTCGGTCCGGATGCGAGCCAGCGGCGCAGATAGGACTGAAGATCGTACTGACGCGGCGCCATGGTCAGCAGACGGTAACGGTGGCGGCCGCGTACCATGGCCAGGGCAGCTTCCGCAGGGCCCAGCAACCCGACCGCCTCGTCCCGCGGCGCGGCGCGCGCGAGTGCGCGGGCATAACCTTCCGCAAATCCCTTGTCCGGCCCCGAAACGACAATCGCCGCCAGACGGCCGAACGGCGGCAGGCCGGAGATGCGCCGCGATTCGATTTCCGCCTTGTAGAACGCCGTCTTGTCGCCGCCATAGAGCGCCTTGATGACGGGATGCTCCGCATTATAGGTCTGCAGAAGCCCGACGCCGCCGCCTGTCATCCGGCCCGCGCGGCCGGTGACCTGCGCCAGAAGCTGAAATGTCTTTTCAGCAGCTCGCGGATCTCCATGCGCGAGGCCGAGATCGGCATCAATGACCCCGACCAGCTTCATTTTCGGAAAGTTGTGCCCCTTGGCGACAAGCTGGGTACCGATGACAATGTCGGCTTCGCCTTCCTCCACCAGCTTCATTTCCCGTTTCAGCCGTTCGGGTCCGCCCGCAATATCCGATGACAGGACCAGGGTGCGCGCCTGCGGAAAGAGATCCGAAACCTCCTCGGCGATCCGCTCGACGCCCGGGCCGCAGGCCACAAGACTGTCCGTCTGGCCACAGGAAGGACAGCTCTGCGGCACCGGTTCGGTGTGTCCGCAGTGATGACAGACGAGTTTCTTCTGAAACCGGTGCTCGACCAGCCAGGCGCTGCAATGGGCACATTGAAAGCGGTGGCCGCAGGTGCGGCAGAGCGTCAGGGGTGCGTATCCGCGCCGGTTGAGAAAGAGCAGCGACTGGTCTCCGGCGGCAAACGTATCCTTGATCGCGTGCACCAGCTGAGGTGCCAGCCACCGGCCGCGCTCGGGACCGTCGAGCCGCATGTCGATGGCTTTCAGATCCGGCAGCGCGGCCCCAGAGGCCCGCTCGGGCAGCTCATAAAGCGTGTAGCGGCCAGATTCTGCATTCACACGGCTTTCGACCGAGGGGGTTGCGGAGGCGAGCACAACGGGAAAGCCGGAAATATGGCCGCGCACGACGGCCATGTCCCTTGCGCTGTAGGGCACCCGGTCATCCTGCTTGAAGGCGGCATCGTGTTCCTCGTCGACGATGATCAGGCCAAGTTCCCGGAAGGGCAGAAACAGGGACGAGCGCGCTCCGATCACGACCCGAATGTCCCCGGACGCGACGCCGCGCCAGACGCGCGCACGGTTCTTCGGCGTGATCTCCGAATGCCATTCGGCCGGATAGACACCGAAGCGCTGTTCGAACCGGCGCAGAAACTGTTCGGTCAGGGCGATCTCCGGCAGCAACACAAGGGCTTGCCGGTCGCGGCGCAGCGCCTCCGCGATCGCTTCGAAATAGACCTCCGTCTTGCCCGAACCGGTGACCCCGTCGATCAGCGACACGCCTGCGCCCTTGTCGAAGCTTGCAACGAGACCTTCGGCTGCGGACGCCTGTGACTGCGTCAGTTCTTTCTGCGCAAAATCCAGCTGCGGCCTCGGCGGCGGCGGTGCGGCCGGCATGGAGACGACTTCGAGCACGTTCTGCTGAATCAGGCCGTCGATCACCGAGGGCGACACGCCGGCGGCATGGGAAAGACCGCTCTTTGTCCAGGCAAAACCGTCTTCCATCGTGCCCAGCACGCGGCGGCGCGCGGCCGTCTGCCGGTCGGGCTCGGCACCCTCGATCCGGCGCACGCCGGGCACAGGCGCTTCCGGTTCCAGCGCTTCCTCGGAGCGCAGCACCATGCGCAGAACCATGCCGGGCGCGCCGAGCGTCCAGTTGGCCACCCAATCGACAAAGCGGCGCAGATCCGTGTCCAGAGGCGGCGTGGTGTCATAGACGCGGGAGATGCTTTTCAGCTTCTTCGGGTTGATCGCCGCATCCGGTTCCCCGTCCCAGACCGCACCGATGACTTCGCGGGGGCCCAGCGGAACCTTGACGATCGTTCCCGGCACGACGGTCTCTCCCGGTGGCACCTTGTAGGTATAGGCCACCGGAACCGCGACCGGCACCAGCACGCTGGCAATCGTCTCCTCAAAGTCTGGATCGTCAAACAGCACGAGAATTCGGGTCCGCAGATTGTGGGGTCAGGCTGGCACCTGCAGATGCTTCACCATCAATGGGCCGTTGCAAACGTTTGCGCCAGAACAGTGCCGATTCAAGAGCCGACTCTTTTGAGGTACGTACCGCAAAAAAATCTTCCACCGGAGAATCAGGGGTTCTTCTTGTCATCATCCTAGGGTAAAGAGAGCGCGACCGATTTAGCAAATCGCTCTGCGGGATCCGCAAGCGAGCCAGTCCGGCGACCCCACCAGCGCTTCACAGGGAGCTACCAGACATGAAATTTTTCGTCGACACGGCCGACACTGCCGTCATCAAGGAACTGGAATCCACCGGCCTTCTCGACGGCGTGACCACCAATCCTTCGCTCATCGCCAAGTCGGGCCGCGATTTCAAGGAAGTGATTGCCGAGATCTGCGCAATCACGGGCGGCGATGTTTCTGCGGAAGTTGCCGCGACCGAATTCGATCAGATGATCAAGGAAGCGCATGTCCTGCGCGCGATTGCCGACAATGTCGTGATCAAGCTGCCGCTGACCTTCGACGGCCTGAAAGCCTGCAAACAGCTGACGGAAGAAGGCACCAAGACCAACGTCACGCTGTGCTTCTCGGCCAACCAGGCCCTGCTCGCCGCCAAGGCGGGTGCGACCTACATTTCCCCGTTCATCGGCCGCCTCGACGACATGAATATCGACGGTCTGGAGCTGATCCGCGAAATCCGCGTGATCTATGACAATTACGGCTTCGACACGGAAATCCTGGCCGCTTCCATCCGCACGCCGAACCACGTCAAGGAATGCGCGATCATCGGCGCGGATGTCGCCACCGTTCCGCCGGCGACCCTGAAGAGCCTCGTCAAACACCCGCTGACGGACAAGGGTCTCGACGCCTTCCTCGCCGACTGGGCCAAGACGGGCCAGAGCATTCTCTGACGCCTGATCGAAACGAGCATTTGCGAGCGGCCCGGTTTTCCGGGCCGTTTTGTTTGTCGGGGTGGGTGCGAACCTTGATCGACCCGCCCGCCGCGCCTACGCTTTACTCAGCTCCTCGGACTGTCAGGCGAAAAGGAAGGCGCAGATGGCGGATGACGACAAGGGCAAGGCCCTTCTGGAAAACGCGTACAAGCTGTCCACGCCGGAAGACAACAAGGCCTATTACCGCGACTTCGCCGAAACCTATGACGGTGACTTCGCAGAAGCGCTCGGGTTTGTCTATCCGGCGACAATCGCACGGATCTATGCGGAAAAGGCCGGACCTGACGATGTTCCCGTCGCGGATATCGGCTGCGGCACCGGTCTGGTTGCCGAAGCGCTCGGATTGCCGGCTGCCCAGATCGACGGGATGGACATTTCCGCGGAGATGCTGGAACGCGCAGCGGCGAAGGCGCTCTACGGGCGCACCTTCGAGATCGACCTGACCGGCGATCTCACCGCGATCAGCAACGGCTACGGTGCCGTTTTGTCCTCGGGTGCGTTCACGCATGGGCATCTCGGACCTGACGTCCTGATCAGCCTGCTTGCGATTGCCCGCAGCGGCGCGCTGTTCGTCATCGGCGTCAACCGGGCGCATTACGGCGACCACGGTTTCGATACTGCGCTCGCCGGACTGGCGAATGACGGCCGGATAACGAAACCCGAAGTCGACGAAATCCGCATGTATTCCAAGGAAGGCCACGATCATTCGGCGGATATCGCCTTCGCGGTACGTTTTCGAACGCTCTGAGCCGCCCGGCCCGGGACCGAGGGCCGGCTTCCGCGCCTACCTGACGGGTGGAACAAACCATCCACCGCTCAGGTCGATATGGCGGATCGAATGCGCCTCGATCATGTCCTCATAGCCCTCGGGGAGGAAAGATTGCTGCCAGTCATCGCCGAACCGGCGCTTCACGGCGGCAAGGTCCTGCCACAAAGAGGCGAAGACAAGCGTGTTTTCCTCACCGTTCACATCGCGGCCAAAGAAATAGCCCTGGTTGCCGTCCTCGTTCCTAACGACATCGGCCGATGTCGTTGCAAATTTTTCCAGGAGCCGGTCCGCGTTGCCGTCGCTGACCCTTACCTGAAACAGCCGCAAAACCGGGCCGTTCTCCTGTTCGTTCACCGCCATCTCACGTCTCTCCCGAATTCAGGTCATTGGACCTGATGTGGGAACGTGGCGGGCAAATCGGAAGCTGTCTTTTCGGATAAGGGTTCCGGCGACAGGCGAGCGCAATTCGTGGCCACGCTCCTGACACATCTCACGGGCCGGTCGAAACGGTCTCCACACCGGTGCAAGCCGAACAGAAGCACCGCGAGTGCAACGCCGGCTGCAGCCAGAAAGCTAGGGTACGGACTCATAAAAGAAGTCAATTTGGTTTGGATCGTTTTGACCAACTGCGAGAAGCGAAAGTGCAGGAAATGTGGTTCATTTTCA